>CAMBFY010000008.1 GCA_945865415.1 Sphingobacterium thalpophilum | reverse complement strand
AAAACTTATAATAAGTTTTCAATTGCTGATCTAAGCAAAACAACTCCTAACCTTAACTGGCAAATCTTACTTCCATTAATGAAGGTTAATGGACAGGATACTGTATTAGTAAACTCTCCAAAATTCTTAACAGAGCTGAATACTTTGCTGGCCTCAGCATCGCTTGATGACCTTAAAACCTATCTGACATGGAATCTGCTCAAAAGTTCAGCCCCTTATTTGAGTTCTGAATTTGTGGATGCCAGCTTTGCCTTTACACAAACACTAACGGGTCAGAAAGTTCAAACCCCACGTTGGCAAAGAATGTCTTCTTTAACTGACGGCTCTGTTGGTGACCTTCTTGGACAGATCTATGTTAAAAAGCATTTCAAGCCGGAAGCAAAAGCAAGAATGCAAGAACTTGTCAGCAATTTAGTGAAGGCATACGAAATCAGAATTAAAAATCTGGATTGGATGACCGATGTGACCAAACAGAAAGCCCTGGACAAACTTCATGCATTTACTCCCAAGATTGCGTATCCAGATAAATGGAAAAATTATGAAGGACTGGAAATAAACAGAGGTACATTTTTCGCTAATGTGAAAAATACAGGAACCTGGAGCTATACTGAAATGGTGAAACAACTTGGCAAACCGGTCGATAAAACACGCTGGGGCATGACTGCGCCAACTGTTAATGCCTATTACAATCCTGTAAATAACGAAATTGTATTTCCGGCAGGCATCCTGCAATTTCCATTTTTTGATGCCAATGCAGATGATGCTGTTAACTATGGCGGTATCGGAGCGGTTATAGGCCATGAAATCTCCCATGGATTTGATGATTCAGGAAGTCAATATGATAAAGATGGTACGCTGCGTAACTGGTGGACTGATGAGGACAGAAATAAATTTAAAGTTAAAGCGACTGCCCTCCAGGAACAATTTGATGCATATACAGTTCTGGATACCATTCATGTTAATGGTAAACTGACACTTGGTGAGAATATTGGCGACCTAGGCGGACTCAATGCAGCATTTGAAGCCTTCAAAATGACTAAACAAGGTCAAAGTACTGTTAAAATTGATGGACTTACACCAGACCAGCGTTTCTTCCTTTCATGGGCTCAGGTTTGGAAAGGTAATATCCTCAATGAAACTGCTGCACAATTAATTGTTACCGACACCCATTCTCCGGGTCCATACCGTACTATTGGTGCGCCTGTAAATATGGATGCATGGTATCAGGCCTTTGATATAAAGCAGGGTGATAAACTTTATAAAAAACCTGAAGATCGCATCAGAATCTGGTAAGATCTTTTTCTAAAAATGTTCGTTAAAAATTTAGCCCTTTGTTTGTATTTTCGAGCAAAGGGCTTTTTTTTTGTGATTGCAGTAAACTTTTTTGATCTCATTTTAACTTGTATAACTCTGCTGTCCATATGGCGTGGCTGGTACACTGGATTTCTAATCTCTTTAAAAGAGATTAGCATATGGCTTGGCAGTTTTCTCGCTTCCCTCCTTTTTTCAATCCTGAAGGAAAAAGTTCATTTGATAGAATCAGAAAGGAGGGAATTCAGTTTAGTATTGCTGGAGAGAATCTTGTATTAGCTCAAAATCTGAGACTTGCACATGGTGGTCTGATGGAATCCCCAAGCCATCGTGCTAACATTGAACATAAGTTGTTTAGCCGAGTTGGGATTGGTATTCTGGATGGCGGATATAATAGGCTAATGATCACACAGTTATTCAGAAATTAGCATAAAATATAAAAGTTACCCATACTATTTTCATTTTTTACTATTTTACATCAATTTCATAACATAAAAAAAACGTGTTTGTGACTTAAAAGAACAACATATTGTTGAAATTGAGGTTATAAGTTCAGGTTCAGTTACTAAAAATCAATCGCTTCGAATGTTTAAGTATTTCCTTACTCTTTTTTGTCTTTCAAGCAGTCCGTTAATTGCTCAGATTAAAAATCCTGAATACAAACAGACCATTGACAGCCTGTATAGTAACAGGGTTCCATTGATCAGCATAGAGGAACTCATCAAAATTGATAAATACAATCTTTATATTCTCGATACACGTGAGGAGGATGAGTTTAATGTCAGTCACCTTAAAAATGCAAGACAAGTGGGAAATTTCTGGTTTGACATGCGCAAAGTATATGATATTCCTAAAAATGCAACAGTTGTAGTATATTGTTCAGTGGGTGTACGAAGTGAAAAAATAGCTGAAAAACTAATTGCTTCGGGTTATAAAAATGTTTTCAACCTCTATGGAGGTATTTTTGAATGGATTAACCAGAGTCATCCTGTTTACAAACAAAACGGCGTTCAAACTGCCGAAATTCATACCTACGATAAAAACTGGGAACGCTGGGCTGAGCGCGGTACTAAGGTGAACTAATTCAGCTCCGAATCTTAATGAAAATGAATCATCTTAGTTTTGCAATCACTTCAGATGGCTCAAAAACTCTTTTCAATGAAGAAGTTGGCGAGTATTATCATTCCAGGCATGGAGCCCTGCAAGAAAGCAGGCATGTTTTCTTAAATACCGGAATGCGGTATTTTCTGGAGAGAAGCGGACAAAAAAATGTAAAAATTCTGGAAGTTGGCTTTGGAACAGGTCTTAATTTTTTAATAAGTGCTGATTTTTGCTCAGCAAATAATATTCAGCTCGATTATACCGGCATTGAAGCTTATCCGCTCAAACCAGAAATTATAGAAAATACAGGATACCAAAACTATATTTCTACTGATCTATGGGATTCTTTTACAAGTCAATATGAGGTAGCACAGCAAAAAAATACACTTATTTATAAGCATTGCTCACTAAAAATAGAGTACGTAAAAATGCTTGATTTTAATTCTGATGAGCTTTTTGATGTCATTTATTTTGATGCATTTGCAGCTGTCCATCAGCCAGATATGTGGAATCAGGTGTCACTGGCTCATATTGCCAAATTTCTTAATCCGGGTGGTGTATTTGTGACTTATGCCATTACAGGAGATTTGAAAAGAAGCATGAAAAGTTTGGGATTTGCTATTGAAAAAGTACCTGGTGCTCCTGGTAAACGGGAAATGTTAAGGGCAGTAAAAATGTAAATTGCTTAATACCTGATTTTAATTCCTTCTCAACAAATAACAAGATCAAAATCTTATTTTTGCTTCCATTAATTCATATAAATGCCTGCAAATCCAATTCCTCCAACAGCCAATAGTCCTGCACAGTCATTTGAGCGTTTATTAACGATCATGGATACCCTTCGTGAGCAATGCCCATGGGATAAAAAGCAAACGATGGAAACGCTAAGACATCTCACGATTGAAGAAACCTATGAACTTTCCGATGCGATTCTTGAAGGAGATATGAATGAGATTAGAAAAGAGCTGGGTGATCTGATGCTTCATCTGGTCTTTTATACCCGCATCGCTTCTGAAACAAAGGAGTTTAACATTACTGATGTTCTGAACGGAATTTGCGATAAATTAATTCACAGGCATCCTCATATTTACGCTGATGTTCAGGTTAATGATGAAGCCGATGTCAAGCGAAACTGGGAGCAACTGAAGTTAAAAGAGGGTAATAAATCAGTCCTGGAGGGAGTTCCGGCTTCCTTGCCTGCCCTGATCAAAGCTTCAAGAATTCAGGAAAAGGCAAGAGGTGTTGGTTTCGACTGGGAGGAAAAGGCTCAGGTATGGGATAAGGTGGAAGAAGAAATGAGGGAATTTAGGGATGAATTCAATAACACTGATGATACGATAATTGACAAAGATAAGGCTGAAGGTGAGTTTGGAGATCTGATGTTCTCTCTGATCAATTATGCTCGTTTCATAGACATCAACCCAGAAGATGCCCTTGAAAAAACAAATAAGAAATTCATCAAACGTTTTCAGTATCTCGAAAGTAAGGCAAAAGAACTTGGTAAAAGCTTAAAAGACATGACTTTATCTGAAATGGATATTTTCTGGAATGAAGCTAAAACCAAATGATTACAACTTCCTGAATCAAGGCCCAAGCAAAAAAACTGTTCGTTCAAGCACAAAAATATAAAAAGATATCAAAGGATTTTTCACAAATTCTTTAATCTGTAAAATCAAGAAATAATATCCATTTTACCCGAAAAAACCAATAATCACTTAAATCTAATTGCTTTGAGCGGCGATATTCTTGTCACGAGCATCGAAGGAAGCAACAAGACAAATAAACAGATAAACAAAGTACCCGCATTCAGCATTAAAATATCGTCCAAATCAAGCTCTACCGGAACGAAATCCATGTAATACGATGCCTGATCAAGTCTGAAAAAATGGGTTTGCGACTGAAACCAACCAAGTCCGATTCCTAAAACATTACCACATAAAAGTCCTGCAGCAATCAAATAAGCAGCATTATAAAGAAATATCTTACGTATCTGCCAGTTGGTGTTTCCCAAAGCCTTTAATATTCCAATCATATTGGTTCGCTCAAGAATCATGATCAATAGGGCCGAAATCATATTGATCACAGCAACCGCAAGCATCAGAATCAAAATTACCTGAGTATTAACATCCAACAAGGATAACCATTCAAAGATGGTGGGATAATACTGCCTAATGGTATAAGATTTGAGCTCAATATCAAGATCTTCATAGACCTTTGCTTCAATTTCATCAAGTTTGTCGAAATCCTCAACTCTTAGTTCATACCCACCGACATCTGATGGCGCCCATTTATTAAGACTTCGGATTAATCCGATATCTCCGATCACGAATAATTTATCTACTTCTTCAACACCAAGGTTATAGATCCCAACGATTTGAAACTTTCGTTTTCGAAGTGAATTCTCGATGAAATACATCATAAAATCATCGCCTACCTTAAGCTTTAAGCGGTCGGCGGTATATTTAGAGATCAAAATCTGTGTTCTGGATTTTAATGTATCTGAAAAATCAATAACCCTTCCGGCGATAAGTATTTTGTCAAAATATTCCCAGTTATAATTCTTATCTACCCCTTTTAATACTACTCCTTCTATTTCCTCATTGGTATTTATAATTCCGGGTTTCGTAGCAAATGATTGTATAAATTCAATCCCATCCTGCTTCAGGATTTTTTGATAAGATGAGTCTTTGATGCTGAAAGATGTATTTTCATACGAAGTATTCAAATCGAGCTTGGAAATCTGTATATCTCCTGAAAAACCTCGTACTTTCTCTCGTATCTCTGTTTTAAACCCTTTGACAATGGCTATTGCAAGTATCATTACAGCCAGACCCAGCATGATTCCAAGAATTGCGATTCGCACAATTAGTTTCGAAAAAGTTCTTTTGGAACTAAATGTTATTCGCTTTGCAATGAAAAGGGGTAAATTCAATCCTTAAATGGTTTTTTTGTACCTTTAGCAAAGATGCATTTTTTTTTAATTTCGTTGCTGGTCCAATTAGCCAGAACTAAAGACAAACATTTTTACATTCAATAATTACGAGCCATGTACCGTTCCAAATTTCTCACTATATTTTTGCTGTTAATCCTTTCCTGCCCTACTATTTCAGTCTCGTCTAAGCAGTCAGGAATTTTGTATTTAACTAAGGATTTGCCGACTACTGAATCCAGCCTTAAGATTCAAACGGGAGCCGAACAGATCAATCAATATCTGCCCTATCTGAAAGGTAAACGAATCGGAATGGTGGTCAATCCAACTTCTGTCATCGGAACTACCACTGTAGTTGACAGTTTGCTAAAATTAGGAATTAAAATTGTCAAGATATTTGGCCCTGAACATGGATTTCGTGGTGATGCAAGTGCCGGGGTGAAGGTTGATAACAGTTTTGATGCCAAAACCGGTTTGCCGGTAATCTCTCTTTATGGAAAACATTTAAAACCAACCAAAGAGGATATGGATGATGTGGACCTGATGGTATATGATATACAGGATGTAGGAACCAGGTTTTATACTTATATCAATACCCTGCAGCATGTAATGGAAGCTTGTGGAGAAAATAATAAAGAGGTTTTGATCCTTGATCGTCCTAACCCAAATGGCTTTTATGTTGATGGACCAATTCTTGATCCGAAATTACGGTCGGGAATCGGTTACAATCCCATTCCAATAACTCATGGACTAACTATTGCGGAATATGCCCAAATGCTTAACGGAGAGGGATGGATGGCCAATAAAATAAAATGCAAGATAAAGATTATTAAAATTGCAAATTATGACCATTCAACGCCATATATCTTACCGGTTAAACCATCTCCAAACTTAAACACGGCACAATCCATTTTACTCTACCCATCACTTTGTCTCTTTGAAGGTACAATCATCAGTCAGGGCCGTGGAACCTATTTTCCATTTACCATTCTTGGAAATCCTGATTTGGGCGATAAATACAAATTCTCATTCACACCTGTTGGGATAAAAGGAATGAGTGAAACACCGCTGCACATGAATAAAGAATGCTTTGGGATTGATTTGAGACAATACAATACCAATAAGATCAGAAAAGAATCGAAAATTAATTTAAGCTGGCTGATAGAATTGTACAATGCCTACCCTCAAAAAGAAAAATTTTTTGATTTCAAGCAAAGTAATCAAATGGGCAATTTTGATAAGCTTGCAGGCACATATGATCTGAAACAACAGATTATTGCCGGCAAATCCGAAGAGGAAATCCGCCAGAGCTGGGAACCCGGACTCTCTCAGTATAAGAACATAAGAAAGAAATATTTGCTTTATCAGTAGGGTCAGAAGTCGGAAAGACTAGCTCATACTTCATACCTCAAACCTCATTATGAAAATAGTTTTCATGGGTACCCCAGATTTTGCAGTTGCTTCCCTTAGTGCCCTTTTGGATGCTGATTTTGACATTGTGGGAGTGATTACTGCCCCAGATAAACCGGCCGGAAGGGGACAAAAGATGAGTGAATCTGCTGTAAAGAAATTTGCAATGGAAAAGGGCTTAACTATTCTTCAGCCCTTAAAATTGAAAGACCCCGATTTCATCAATGAGTTAAGATCATTAAATGTTGATATTCAGGTTGTTGTAGCCTTCCGAATGTTACCTGAGGTAGTTTGGAACATGCCTTCTAAAGGTACAATCAACTTACATGCCTCACTCCTTCCGCAGTATCGCGGAGCAGCTCCAATCAACTGGGCAATTATTAATGGGGAAAAGCGAAGTGGGGTAAGCACATTTTTTCTGAAACAGGAAATCGATACAGGTGATCTTTTGTTTGCTAAAGAAATTGATATAGAAAGTGATGATACCGCCGGTGACCTTCATGACAAGCTCATGGTACTTGGTGCCGGATTACTGGTAAAAACACTTAAGGCAATAGAAGCCGGGAAGTATACTGAGATTCCTCAGCACACACTTCAGGAAAGTGAGCTTAAAAAAGCTCCAAAGATTTTCAGGGAAGATTGTGAGATTAACTGGGATCGCCCAGTTAATGAAGTGTTTAATCTGATTCGGGGATTAAGTCCCTATCCTACTGCGTACAGCACCTTACAGGGAAAAACACTGAAAATATTCAGTGCCGGATTTGAAGAAATCCCGGTGAATAATAAAACGGGGAGTGTTTTGACTGATCATAAAACCTATCTTAAATTTGCTTGCCAAAATGGCTTAATTTCAGTCCTTGAATTACAATTGGAAGGAAAAAAACGAATGAAAGTAGATGAATTTTTGAGAGGTATACGACTCTAATTTGACCTGAGTTCGATATAAAACTCCGCTACGAGCACGTGTCGTGTATGCTTCCAAATTATTCATGAAACCTGCGGCATGCGCGCACCAGTACAGGTATTAGTCCTTTTGCGGGGCTTACCGTACCAATGAAATACTGCACCTGGTAAAATAAACCTTGCCGGAGGAAGTATCTTCCGGCCATTCGTGATTTGACATAGAACGAGATTTCTTGCCGGAAATACTCCAGAGGAAAGGGCTGAACTGACCTATAACAAACTGGTATTGCTTTCCAAAAAAATATTGGTTGTTTGGGATGCCTAATCTGTAGTAACCGTATTATCTTAACCTTCCTTGCATAAAACCAAGATTAATTTACCAGAAAAGTTTTATAGCAAATTCAACTTTTCATTTAAGAACCTGGAGACTTCATTGAAATATCTTTTGTTATTGTAACCCATTACCCATTGTATTCCTTTTGCTGCATTAGTTAGAAATACTTCGTCTGCTTCATTTAAGATATCCGGGTTGATTTGTGCCTCTACCAGTTCAATATTATTCTCTTTAGCAAGCCGCATAACAACCTGACGCATAACTCCTGCAATACAGCCTTCAATTAGTGCAGGTGTGTACAATTTTCGGTCGTATACAACAAATACATTACTACTAATAGATTCACATAGAAAACCATGCTGATTTAGAATCAGGACTTCATCGAGTGCATGCTGGTTTTTATAAATGCCTGCCAACACGTAAATCATTGCATTGCAAGTCTTAGAATTAGACAGAATATTTACTGGTTTGGGAACTTCATCATAAACATCAATAATAAGACCCTTTTTGTTTAATACATACTGACTGTCATCAAGTTTCTGCAATTCAAGTAAATAAGCAAATTTATTGGAATCAGGGCTATAGAGGCCTCCAGAATCCCGAAAAACTGTTAGCCTGATTCTTGCATCCGCACCGGCTTTATTTCTTCTGATCAATTCTTCCGTCTTCTCACGGATGAACCAGTTATCAATCGTAGAGCAATTGTCAAACTTGAGCAGTTTCATACCTTTCTGAATACGATCGAGATGCATTTCGGAGAACTTTAGTTTACCCTTTAAAAAACGCATTGATTCAAAAAGTCCATCACCATAACGAAATCCACGATTATTTGCTTCTAATATCAGCTGATCAGAAGGAAGAATACTTCCATTAAAATTAAGATACGTTACGCTCATATTTATTCCTTAATATAAGTACGCCATTTCTCAAGCACAGCTGTAAAATCAGCAGGTAGTTCGGTTTCAAAATGAACAAATTTTCGAGTACCTGGATGAATAAAACCCAATGATTTTGCGTGTAAAGCTTGTCTGGGCATTAATTCAAAGCCATTTTCAACAAACTGCCGGTATTTATTAAAAATTGTACCCTTCAAGATACGGTCACCACCATAGCTGCTGTCGTTAAACAAAGGATGACCGATATGTTTCATATGCGCTCTGATTTGATGGGTACGGCCGGTCTCCAATTCACATTCAATCAGAGTGACATAGTTCAAGCGTTCCAAAATTTTATAATGTGTCACAGACCATTTGCCCTTATCTTCATCATCATAGACAGCCATGACTTTACGGTCTTTAAGACTTCGACCTATGTAACCTTTGACCGTACCATCTTGTTTTAAATCTCCCCAAACCAGAGCAAGATATTTTCGGGTAATGCTATGATCAAAAAACTGCTTGGCAAGAAAAGTAATCGCCCATTCATTTTTACTCACCAATAATAGTCCGGAAGTATCTTTATCAATACGATGTACCAAACCAGGTCTTCCCTCATTTCCGGGCATTTGAGGTAATTGCTGGGCATGGTATACAAGTGCGTTTACCAAAGTTCCGGTGTAATTGTTGAAACCCGGATGGACAACCATTCCGGCAGCCTTATTGACCAGTATTACATCATCATCTTCATAGATTATATCAATTGGAATATCCTCAGGATAAACTTCCGTATCCCGCGGCGGATGAGGTAAAACCATCGAAATAACATCGAGAGGCTTTACTTTATAACTGGCCTTTACAACTTTCTCATTTACCAGAACATTCCCGGCATCAATTGCATTCTGAATTCGGTTTCTTGAGGTATTTTCAGTTCGGATAATCAGGAATTTATCCAGTCTCAATAATGACTGACCTTTATCCACAACGATTCGCAGGTGTTCAAAAAGATCCTGTTCCTCTAATTCCTGATTATCATCTAACATGTTGCAAAACTAAATCTTTGAGAGGAAATTGTTGCATAAAACTGCATCCTATTACCTGATGTATAATTTCATTGGAAAAGTTGAATAAAGCTTTAATTAGAGCCAGTTTTAATTAAAAGAATTTAACTTTATGTCGAAAACAAAAAATAATGTTTATGAAATCTCATTTACGATACAGAACGATTATTACCGGCTTACTTCTTGTACTACCAGGCTTTGTTTATTCTCAAAGTGATGTATCTGGTGTGTTTAAATCAAGTCCGGCAGATGCAACGAAATTAGCACAAGCCTATTTGAAACCGTTTTTTAAAGGTCTAGGGACAGGATTAAACTCTGGTTGGAATAATTCAGCGCATTCGAAAAACCTATTAAGGTTTGATCTCAGGTTTGGAATAACAGGAGCTGTAGTCCCGCAACCGGATGAAACTTTCGATATAAGTAAAATTGGACTTTCAAATAGCATAAGGCCTACAAATCCGGCACAAATTATGTCCTCCACCGTCTCTGGTTCTAAAGATTATAAAACCCAAATGACAGTTTATGACGGCAATAACCAGGCCCTAGAAACATTTACATTGCCTAGAGGAAATGGTATCGGATTAATTCCTGCACCTCAATTGCAGGGATCAATTGGCTTATCAAGAGGCCTTGAATTAAGTGTTAGAGCCATGCCTACAGTTAAGCTTGGCAGTGATTTCGGATCAATCGGAATGTTTGGCGGAGGCTTCAAACTTGAGTTAATTCCCTTGTTTTCCGGAGTGGCAGATAAGGTTCTTCCATTGGATATTGCTTTGGCGGCAGGATATACCAGATTTTCTTATGAATTACCACTGAATGTTTCTGCACCTTCGAATGCTCTGCCAGCATCCCCAACTCAATCCAATAATTTCACAAATCAAAGAGTTGAAGCAAATTTTTCGGGTATTAATACTGAATTTATCATTTCGAAAAGAATACTGCTCTTCACACCATTTATTAGTCTGGGTTATAATAGAGCAGAAACTGATGCAGGCATGAAAGGTAATTTTCCCATTATCAATGGGGTGACCCCTTTAGGTCAGCGAACTTATTCGGTGTTTACTGACCCAATAAATATTCAACAAACTGACATCAATGGATTCAGAACAAATATTGGGTTTCAATTAAATCTTGCTTTTTTCAGGATTTATGGTTCCTACAGTATGGCTGAATACAATTCATTTAATGGTGGTATAGGATTAGGTTTAGGAAAATAGATTCATTCAAGCTCTGATGATCGATCTTCCAATTAATAGTCCGATTGAAGAAATAATCAACCCCCTATTCAAATTAAAGGAAGTTCAGCTATTCATAAAAAGGGATGATATGATTCATCCCTTTATCTCGGGCAATAAATGGAGGAAACTTAAGTACATACTTCAGGAAGCTTTAGAACTTCAGAAAGAGCATCTCATTACCTTTGGTGGGGCACATTCCAATCATCTGCTTGCCACAGCCTGTGCGGCAGCTAAATTTGGCTTCAGTAGTACAGGAATTGTACGCGGTGAACATGTCGAAAGTCCGACAATTTTCCTCTCTCAACTTTTCGGGATGCAATTAATTTTCGAGGACCGTGAAAATTATCATGATAAATACGGCTTGTTTAAAAAATATTTTAGTAATGATCCCAAAGCCTATTTTATTGATGAAGGTGGATCTGGCAACTTAGGCGCCAAAGGTTGCTCAGAATTAATGGATGAGCTTCCGGAAGTATTTGACCACATCTTTTGTGCAGCAGGTACCGGCACGACTGCGGCCGGAATTCTTTCAGGCATAAGCAGTCAATCACTGAGCACTAAAATGCATGTTGTTTCGGTGCTTAAAGGTGCTGATTTCTTAAAACAGGACATAGACAATTTAGTGAAGGGAGCTTTTTTTGAATTTCATTCAGCCTATCATTTTGGAGGTTATGCGAAAACAAGTGATAAACTTCTGGAATTTATAAAAGATTTTACACGCTCCACAGGCATTCTGTTCGACCCTGTGTATACCGGAAAACTGCTCTTTGCAATCTACGATTTGATCTCAAAAGATTATTTTGTGAAAGGCTCCCGGATATTAATGGTTCATACCGGAGGTACAACCGGGATACTGGGTATGGCCAGCAGATTTAAACTCTGAATTCAAATTTCAGGTAGAACAAGGCCCTTATTAGCATCAAATTTTGAAGAACATATTACTGCTGTAAAAATGAGCACTTGAAAAAATAGCTTTAAACGATTTAAACCCGTTTTTCGAAAAAAGGATAATAAAACATCGAAATTTGCTCATTTGAGCACATTTTAGTAATTTTGAGTATATCCAAAAAATTATGTACAAGCTATCAGTTTCACCAGAAAAAGTTCAGGAAACACTCCGTAAACACATCCTTGCAGATGGCTATGATCTCACTTTCGACATGGAAAAAAGCAATGGGGTTTATATTTATGACTCCAATCACGATCGTACATTACTGGATTTTTTTACCTGCTTTGCATCAGTTCCGCTTGGATACAATCATCCTAAAATGGTTAATGATGAAGGATTCAAAAAAAACCTGATGCTGGCTGCATTAACGAACCCCTCAAACTCAGATATTTATACAACCCAATACGCTCAGTTTGTTGAAACATTCTCAAGAGTTGGTATTCCGGATTACCTGCCGCATGCTTTTTTTATTGCAGGTGGTGCACTCGCCATTGAAAATGCACTGAAGGTTGCTATGGATTGGAAAGTTCAAAAAAATTTCCAAAAAGGCCATACCAAAGAACGCGGATACAAAGTACTACATTTCGAAAAGGCCTTTCATGGAAGGACTGGTTACACCATGAGTTTAACTAATACTCATCCGGATAAAACCAAATGGTTTGCACATTTCGACTGGCCAAGGGTATCGGTTCCAAATGTTAAATTCCCGTTTACTGATGAAGGTTATGAAGATCTAAAGAAAAGGGAAGCACTTTCACTAGCTCAGATAAAACAGGCATTCGCTGATAATAAAGATGATATTTGTGCAATTATCATCGAACCAATCCAATCAGAAGGTGGTGACAATCATGTTCGGCAGGAGTTTCTTGAACAATTAAGACTGATTGCAGATGACAATGAATGCTTCTTAATTTATGATGAAGTTCAAACAGGTGTTGGACTTACCGGTAAATTCTGGGCACACGAGCATTTTGGGGAAAATGCCCGTCCGGATATTGTAGCATTTGGTAAGAAAATGCAGGTTTGCGGAATTCTTGTTGGAAATAAAGTGGACGAAATAGAAACTAATGTCTTTAAAGTACCCTCCAGGATCAATTCAACATGGGGTGGAAATCTGGTTGACATGATCAGATCAACCCGTATACTTGAAATTATAGAAGAGGATGGATTATTGAGTAATGCGAGTATATGCGGGAACTATCTCCAGGAACGCCTACGTAAGATCTCCGAAAAACAGGACAAAATGACTAATGTCAGAGGCCGGGGATTACTAACAGCATTTGATTTTCAGAATAAGGGTATGCGTGACAAATTCATTGCGATTGGAATGAATAAAAATGTGATGTTTCTTGGTTGCGGGGAAAAGACCATCCGGTTCAGACCTGCATTAGTAATTGAGGAGAAACACATTGATGAAGGCCTTGAAATACTGGAGCGGATTGTGCCTGCCCTGTAATATAAAAATCTCAGAAATATTGTAAGAAAGTCTTACAAACAAAAATCAGTTTTCACCTTAAATCAAATAAATTATCAATTCCCAATAACTTTCTGCTGGTAAAGCCTTCGGCATGCTCTGCACCGATTGCCTTACCCAGTTCCCGCGATCTGGCTTCTACTACTTTTAGAAAGGAGGGGGTAGATATATAAGTCTCCTTTTCTTCACTGTCTGGATTAAAGAATTGAGTTTTAAATGCACGGATGCATTCCATTTTTTTATCCCAAAATTCAGTTACATCAACAATAATATCAGGTTCAATATACCTGTCCTGTAAATACTGAAACAATAATCGAGGCCTGAAAGCATCTTGCTGAATGCCAGCGATCTCAGTTCTGATTTTGGGAAGTCCGGCGAGAAATAAGGCATCATTAACCAGGTCACTTGCTTTACCATGATCAGGATGACGGTCGTGCATCGCATTGCTGAATACTATTTCAGGGGTATACTTTCTGATCATCTGAATGATTTTAATCTGATGTTCTTCATCATTTCGAAAAAAACCATCCCTCATTTCTAAATTCTCTCTGACATGCAATCCCAGAATTCGGTTGGATGCTACAGTTTCCGCATCTCTTGTTTCTGCTGTGCCTCTGGTGCCCAATTCACCCCGAGTAAGATCTACAATTCCAACCTTTTTACCGGCTGCAATAGCTCTTAAAATGGTTCCGGAACATCCAAGTTCGGCGTCATCGGGATGAGCTGCAAATATCAGCAGGTCTAATTTCATAGTTTTTCAGTAATCAATAGCTTATTGATTCTCTTTTTAATTCTCGAAGAATTTGGCTTTGTAAATGGGTAAAAAAAATCTACTGCCTCACCCCTGGTGTTTAGAAGATATTTGTGGAAATTCCATCTTGGCGATGCCCCAACAGTTCCGTTAAGTTTTTTGTTGGTAAGAAATTTATACAATGGATGAGCAAATTCACCCCTCACACGGATCTTTTCAAAAACCGGGAAGCCTACTCCATAATTTTTTTCACAAAAGTCGCCTAAAGCGAAGCCTTCAAGTGGTTCTTGACCACCGAAATCATTGGAAGGAAAGGCTAGTATTTCAAAGTCCTCACCCTGATAATCTTTCCGAAGAAGTTCGAGCTCTTTAAGTTGTGGTGTAAAACCACATTCAGAAGCTATGTTAACGATCAGAAGAACTTTGCCTTCATAATTGCTCAAACTCATATGCTCCCCATTCAGCTTTTGAACACTGAACTGGTAAACCGACTTTTTATTCATAAATAGCTGTATGAGTAATATCCTGCAGACTGTATAATGGCTTCGATGTCTCTGTCTTCCTGGGGATCGTAAGTATTTTTTAGATTATTGCCAAAAATCCTTGCGATTGATTGATAAAAAAAGGCTGTGATTCCTCCCTTCATATCTTTTAACAGGTCATAACTACTCGATCCAGTTTCCCTGTCAATTAACTTAATAAGTATTCCCCCCTGTGTGATGGTTAAATTTTTAACCTCCCTGTTAAACATATTTTTAATTTCCACTTCAAATGACTTGATCATCAATCTCTCTTCTTTTTTAGTCTTCACATTAGCCAGATTCATTTGCAATTCCTGATGTTTACGCCTTGCATATAATGCATAGGGTAAAACCTTTAATACATTGTATCTCAATCGGTTAAATTTTGCTTTTTCTTCAGGAGATTTAAAAAGCCGGGTGTCGATAATTGATACTTCAGGTATAACAATCCAGGGGATCAATTCGTTATCAACGTTAGTAACAGAAACACGGATAGTATCTTTTGGACCTTTTACAGTTGGGTCATTTTTATACTGGGCATATGTCATATCTGACATCATAACCACACAAAAAATTAGCGATAGCTTCAAAAAATTCATAAATTTATGTACTGCAAATTTACAGCTATATTTTGTAATTATAGATATCTAAATTTACGATATGTAACCTGTCAAATTTACTTGAGGATATAGAATATAGCTATCGCATGACAATATGAAAGAAATAGTAATTGATCTGGAGGCTGAAAAGAAAGAAATACTCAAACGGTATAGGGCATTGTTGCGTGCCTGCAGATCAACTATGCAAAAAGGTGATAAGCGAATGATTCGCCTTGCCTTTGATATGGCTCTTCAAAGCCATCAGAATATGCGCCGTAAGTCAGGTGAGCCCTATATTTACCATCCAATTGCAGTTGCTCAAATAGCGGCTGAAGAAATTGGCCTTGGAACAACCTCCATCGTCTGTGCTCTTTTGCATGATGTGGTTGAAGATACCGACATCACGCTGGATGATATTGAGCGTGAATTCGGTAAGAAAGTAACTAAAATTATAGATGGCTTAACTAAAATTTCAGGAGTTTTCGATTACAATAGTTCTCTTCAGGCAGAAAACTTTAGAAAAATGCTTCTAACCCTTGCTGATGATGTAAGGGTAATTTTGATCAAACTAGCTGACAGGCTGCATAATATGCGGACCATGGAATTCATGCCAAGGGACAAGCAATTAAAAATCTCCTCAGAAACAGTATATCTCTATGCTCCTTTAGCACACCGTTTAGGCCTTTACACTTTGAAATCAGAGCTTGAAGATCTATCCATGAAATACATGGAACCTGTAACTTATAAGTTCATCGCCAAACAGCTAAATGAAAAAAAAGCAGAGAGGGAAAACTTTGTAAAAGACTTTATAGCTCCTATAAAGGACATATTAATTGAACAGGGATTAGACTCCGATGTGCATGGTAGACCTAAATCTATCCATTCGATCTGGTCAAAAATGCGAAAGAAAAATATTCCATTTGATGAGGTTTACGATCTTTTTGCTATAAGAATTATTCTAAACAGTAAACCGGAAAATGAAAAATCTGATTGCTGGAAAGCCTATTCCATCGTTACTGATCTATACCATCCGAATCCGGACAGATTAAGAGACTGGATTTCATCACCCCGTGCAAATGGCTATGAATCCCTTCATACTACCGTGATGGGCCCCAGAGGCCAATGGGTGGAAGTACAGATCCGTACAACACGAATGAACGAAATTGCCGAAAAAGGTTTTGCTGCACATTGGAAATATAAAGAAGAACCGAATAATGACAGCGGTCTTGACCAATGGATACAAAAGGTAAGGGAACTTTTGAGTAATCCGGAAGCAAATGCATTTGATTTTCTGGATGATTTCAAAATGAACCTCTTCTCTGATGAAATCTTTATTTTCACACCAAAAGGATCCTTAATACAATTGCCTGTAAATGCCACAGCATTAGATTTTGCATTTGAGATCCATACTGATATTGGGGCAAGTTGTATTGGTGCGAAAGTGAACTATAAGCTGGTACCACTCTCTTATAAATTACAAAATGGCGATCAGGTTGAGATCATAACATCCAGCAAACAGTCGCCAAAAGAAGACTGGCTGTATTTTGTAGTTACAGCAAAGGCAAAATCAAAAATCAAATCTTCCCTAAAAGAGGAAAAGCGTAAAATTGCTGAAAACGGTAAGGAAATCCTTGAGCGGAAACTCAAATCACTCAAGGTCACCTACAATTCAGATAATCTTTACAAATTGGCCTACTTTTTTAAGTTCCCGTCAACCCTCGATCTTTTTTTTAATGTTGCGCAGGGGAAAATAGATGTAAAACAATTGAAGGAATTTGTTGCTTCTGAAAAAAATATTGAAAACAAGCCTGAAAGGTTAGAGTATGTTCCAAATGAACAATTAAATAAGAAAGTAAAAGGTGATGACAGTGATACCTTACTCATTGGTGAAGATTTACAGAAACTGGAATATAAACTTTCGGCCTGCTGTAACCCAATTCCCGGAGATGATGTGTTTGGGTTTGTAACTGTAGGTGATGGAATAAAAATTCATCGTACCACCTGCCCTAATGCAGCTAAATTAATGGCAAACTATGGCTACAGAATTGTTAAAGCCAAATGGAATTCACAAAAAGAATTGGCATTTTTAACCGGTCTGCAAATTACCGGAATAGATGATGTTGGACTCATAAACAAAATTACAACAGTCATCTCAAGCGATTTCAAAGTCAATATGCGATCCATAACGGTGGATACCGACGATGGTATATTTGAAGGTTCGATCATGGTGTATGTGAATAATACAAATCACCTGGATAACCTGATTATAAAACTCAGGGAAGTAGATGGAGTTAGCTCAGTAACCCGATTTGACTCGCAGGGTGAAGATATGGTAAAGGCTTCCTGAATTAAATATTAAATATTCTTATTTTTTGGATAAATTTGGGCGTTATTTAATCACATTATGCCCGGAAAAGATACAATTGCACTTGTTATTAAGATTTTTGAGGCTTATTTGGAGAACAAAAGCCTTAGAAAGACTCCTGAACGCTATGCTATCCTGGAGGAAATCTACTCACGTAATGATCATTTTGATGTGGAATCTTTGTATATCCACATGAAAAATAAAAAGTACAGGGTAAGCCGTGCAACAGTTTACAATACACTTGAACTGTTAGTCTCATGTGATTTGGTTACCAAGCATCAGTTTGGAAAGAATATGGCTCAATTTGAAAAATCCTACGGCTACAAACAACACGACCATATTATTTGCATTGATTGTGGGAAAGTAGTAGAATTTTGTGATCCCAGAATACAACAAATTCAGAGCATGATGGGTGATATACTTAAGTTTGATATCAAACACCATTCACTTAATTTATATGGAAATTGTACACGCCTGAAGGAAGGAAGTTGCGATTCATTTATCAATAAAAATTAATCTACACATTTTAATACTCCCCCTATTTTAAATCATGACTGTTGACGTATTGCTAGGCCTCCAATGGGGCGACGAAGGAAAAGGAAAAATTGTTGATGTGTTGAGTCCGGAATATGACTTGATCGCTCGCTTTCAAGGAGGACCAAACGCTGGGCATACCCTGGAATTTGACAAGCAGAAATACGTACTCAACACCATCCCTTCAGGAATATTCAATGATAATGCCATGAATTTAATTGGAAATGGTGTAGTTATTGATCCAATTATCCTGAAAAGAGAGCTTGATAACCTCAAAAAAAATGGGTTTGACCCGGTTGCAAGAAAAAAAATGGTTATTGCCCGTAAAGCTCATCTTATTCTGCCTACTCATCAATTACTTGATGCCGCTTCGGAAAGCAATATGGGGGAGGGCAAAATCGGTTCAACCTTAAAAGGTATAGGGCCAACCTATATGGATAAAACCGGCAGAAATGGTTTGCGTGTAGGCGATACTATGCTCACTGATTTTCGCGAACGTTACATGCGCCTGGTCAATAAACACCGATCAATTTTATCCCATTATGGCGAGATCCCTGATTACTCAGAAAAAGAAGCAGCTTTTTTTGAAGCAGTTGAATTATTGAAAACAATACCACAGGTTGACAGTGAACATTTTGTAAATCAATACCTCAGAGATGGTAAAAAAGTATTGGCAGAAGGTGCACAAGGCACAATGCTTGATATCGACTTTGGATCCTATCCATTTGTGACCTCATCGAACACAACAACTGCAGGTGCATGTACAGGACTCGGTGTTGCACCTAAAAATATTGGACATGTTATCGGGATTTTTAAAGCATATTGTACCCGGGTAGGAAGCGGTCCCTTTCCAACTGAACTGGACAATGAAACCGGTGAAGAACTCAGAAAAATCGGGCATGAATTCGGTGCTACCACAGGAAGGCCACGCCGTTGCGGATGGATTGACCTTCCGGCATTAAAATATGCAATCATGTTGAATGGTGTTTCTGAAATGGTGATGACAAAAGCTGATGTACTGAGTGGATTTGAGACGATTTACGCTTGTACACATTACAAATATAATGGTGAGGTAGTTGATTATATGCCATATGATATCAATGCAATTAAGGCTGAACCCATATTTGAAGCTATTCCGGGATGGAAGGAAGATCTGACTGCTATCAGAGAAATTGATGAAATTCCCCAAAAACTTAAGAATTACATAAGTTATCTTGAAAAGCATTTGGGTGTACCAATTAAATACCTCTCAGTTGGTCCTGATCGTGTTCAAACGCTGACTCTTTGTTAATCAGGGAATCTGAATATCTTCAGAACATTTATTTGATTTAACTATTCATGTTAAAGGTTTTTTTTACTAATGATACAGATACTTTCAAATCAAAAGCACTGGTCTGGGCTAATTCATTCAACACGGCCTGTTATTTTGATTCAAACAATTTTTCGGATCCCTACTCCGCATTTGGGGTATTTATAGGTGCCGGCAAAATAGCTGAGTTAATTGATTCTGAAAAGAGTTCATTCGCTGAGTTGGAGCAGTTCTTGAGCTCAAATAAAGCCTATATCCCAGGATATTTTTCTTATGACCTAAAGAATGAAATTGAACATCTCAAATCAGAAAATCCGGATAAGCTCAAGTTTCCCGAAATTCATTTTTTTCTGCCAGAGCACAGTATTCTGATCAGAAATAATGAAATAAGTATTTTCAGTGAACATACAGATGAGGTTTGGGGTTTAATAAACGAAACTGTTCTGGATCAATCTAAAGAACAGGTATCTGTACCCGAAATACTCGGAAGATTCAATCGTAACGAATACGTTCAAACAGTCCGGGAAATTCAGAAACATATTCAAAGAGGAGATATCTATGAGATGAATTTCTGTCAGGAATTTTATTCGGAGGATGCTGTAATTAATCCACTGGAACTATTTACTGAACTGAATAATCTTTCTCCTACTCCTTTTGCCAATTACTTTAAAATAGATAATCAGTATATCATTTCAGCAACTCCTGAGCGCTTTTTGAGTCGTAGAGGAAACAAATTGATAAGTCAGCCCATTAAAGGAACATCTTCGCGAAATTCCGATTCAAAAAGAGACAGAATGCAGAAAGAAGAACTTCTTCTGAATGAAAAAGAACGAGCAGAGAATGTCATGATTGTCGATCTTGTTCGGAATGACCTTACCAAAAGTGCAAAACCGGGAACGGTTAGAGTGGAAGAACTTTTTGGTATTTATAGCTTTAAACAGGTTCACCAAATGATCTCTACAGTAGTTTGCGAGAGGCATGAAAATCTTTCGAATCCCAGGATTATTGCCAATACGTTCCCAATGGGATCAATGACCGGTGCTCCAAAAATAATGGCAATGCAATTGGCAGAAAAATATGAACGAAGCAAACGCGGTGTTTATTCAGGTGCTATCGGATATTTTGCACCTGATGGGGATTTTGATTTTAATGTGGTAATCCGTACCATTCTTTACAACAAAGATCAGAAATATCTTTCATTCCATGTTGGTAGTGCCATAACTCTTGATTCAGATCCTGAGAAAGAGTATGAGGAATGTCTTTTGAAAGGCAAAGCAATAAGGGCAGTTTTGAATCAAACGATAACCTGATGGTTAACTTCTATTTCATTTTTGCACCGGTGTAATACTGGCTCCCAAAATTTCGCCTCCAGCCTGCCCTAGAGTCATTTCTGAGTATCTTTCAGCAGCGTGTTGGGCAATTGCATGAGCTATTTCATCCCCCATTACAGTAGCAAGTCCGGCCTCATTTTGAGTATTTGTAATTGTATTTATCCCCAAACCCATTTGCCAGCATGTGAAGGTTTATTGCAGTAGCAAGTTTTAACCAACAGAATGGACAGGAGCTGCGTCTGTACCCCGGGAAATCACTTTAGTGGAAGGATCATTAAGGAATTGATTTTAAGCACTGGCGGCTTCATTTTACAATGCTGAATTATCTATCCGACTTAAATGGTTCCGTCCTGTAGGCAGCACCTGAGCGCATGAAAACAGGAAGATCACCATCGCTAATGCGACGATCTTGTTTAATTTTTTCATCATTAGAATTAAATAATGTGATTAATGAGCTTTTCGTTTAAACAGATCTACTCTGGGTTCTTCTCCTTTGAGTAGTCGCTCGATATTCTTTTGATGTGTTACTAAAATCAGTATACAAATACACATTCCATAAAGTAGGACGGAACGTATTGGAGATTGAAATATGAATATTATGCTAAGGGGAAATGAAAATCCCGCCATAATTGAACTCAGTGATACATATTTGAAAACGAGCAGAAATAAAACAAAGGTAAGAACGCAAAGCATCGCTGCCTCTGTGTGAACTGCCAATATCATACCAAATAATGTAGCAACCCCTTTGCCTCCACGAAATCCTGCAAAAACAGGGAATAAGTGCCCAAATACGGCGGTTACTCCAAGGGCGAGCTGATAATTTACAAACTGGACCGAATCTTGGGGACCGGTAAGTGAAAGGCCGATAAGATAAGCAAGATTGGTTGCCGTATAGCCTTTAAAAATATCAAGAAACATGACGGCTATACCTGCCTTTTTACCTAAAACCCTGAATGTATTTGTTGCACCGGCATTTCCACTACCGTATTCACGAATATCTATCCCATAAAATGCCTGTCCTATCCAAACCGCCATAGGAATTGAACCGAAAAGATATGCAAGAATCAAAGCTGAGAGCGAGTAAATCGATATCATTCTTTACAATATTACAAATTCATTCAGGTGTATAAATGAAAAAAATAATTTATTTGGATTTTGATGCCTTCAGGCTCATATCCAAACTTTTCACTGAATGTGTTAATGCACCCATGGAAACATAGTCAACTCCACATTTGGCATAATCTAAAACATTTTCCTCAGTTATACCTCCTGAGGCTTCTGTGATATAAGTTCCATTAATCAAGGTTACAGCCTCCTTCAATGTTAAAAGACTAAAATTATCAAGTAAAATCCGATCTATTTTTCCAAATTTCATCACTTCTTTTAACTCATCCAGATTTCTGACTTCAACCTCAACCGGTATATTTATTTTATTTTTGATAAGATAAGATTGGGCAGAGCTTATTGCCTTGGCGATACCCCCTGCATAGTCGACATGATTATCTTTAATCAAAACCATATCATAAAGGCCGAATCTATGGTTTACTCCTCCCCCAATTTTGACAGCCAATTTTTCGATATAACGAAGTCCGGGTGTAGTTTTACGGGTGTCAAGTACCTTAGTCCCTGTTCCTTCAAGCTTTTTAACTATACGGTTAGTTGTACTGGCAATTCCACTCATCCTCTGCATTGTATTCAAAACCAGTCGCTCAGCTTTAAGTATGGAATGAACACTTCCACTTATATAAAATGCTGCATCACCAATATTAACAACATCACCATCATGAATAAGCACATCTGACTTCAGATCAGAATCAACGGCCTTAAAAATCTCTAAGGCAACTTCGATCCCGGCTATAATTCCATTCTCTTTAATAAGAAGTTTTGCGGTTCCAGTTTGGCCAACCGGTATTGTAGACAGCGATGTATGATCACCGTCGCCAATATCTTCGGAAAGAGCATTCAAAATGAAAGGCTCTAATAGTGTTTTGTTTAAGCTCATTCTAATAAGTCAGACAAAAATAGAAATACTTAGCTATATTTCTTATTCTTTGTCGCTTTCCATAATAATTGAATGGATGAGAAATTGATTACTATTGATTCCCATCGGCAAAGATATTCTACAATTACTCTTTGCTGTCTATTGTAATAGAACGCTAAACTTAAAGTTTGAACTGGAACTGAGTCTGTGAACTAATTTGCCGATAGAGGCCTTCGTTCAGAAAAAAAACGCGAAGGATTAATTCTGACCGGGCTTTTGAATATTTGCCCTCTTCCGAAAGAATATTTAATTCAACTACACTTGAAAAGTAATTGGCTCCCATTTCGATTAAAGGAAATAGTAAAAGTACGCCATGATACAAAAAATATTAACTTATTTAATTTGAGCGTATATTTGTGTTGTGGAAAATAAAAAAGCAATACTTTTAATTCTAGACGGCTGGGGATACGGAAAACACGATAAATCTGATGCTGTAAGTGTAGCCAGAACACCTTTTTTCGATCAATTAATTAAAAACCATCCTAATTCCAAATTGCAGGCTTCAGGGGAGTCTGTTGGCTTGCCTGCCGGACAGATGGGCAACTCGGAAGTTGGCCATATGAACTTGGGTGCAGGAAGAGTTATTTATCAGGAATTAGGCCGAATAAACAAGGCTGTCAAAGAAAATGAACTCAATGATCACCCGGTTATTAAATCGGCTTTTAATTATGCAAAAAAAGCAAATAAAAATGTACACTTCATAGGATTGTTATCTGATGGTGGCGTTCATTCTCATATTGATCATCTGAAAGGCTTGTGTGATGCAGCAAAATCCAATGATGTAAAAAACGTGTTTATTCACGCCTTTATGGATGGAAGGGATACCGATCCAACTTCCGGTATTAGATTCATAGAGGAACTTGAACATCACCTAAAGCAATCATCGGGAATCATCGCTTCTGTCATTGGCCGATATTATGCCATGGATAGAGACAGTCGCTGGGAACGGGTTAAACTGGCCTACGACCTCCTGGTTAATGGTTCAGGAAAGCTAAGTAAGGATATTACAGAAAGTATAAAGCAATCATATGAAGCTGGAATCACTGATGAATTCATCGAACCGATCGCCAAATCAGGCATAAACGGGATGCCAATCGGGCAAATTAAACCCGGTGATCTGGTCATTTGTTTTAATTTCAGAACTGACCGGGGAAGAGAGATTACTACAGTGTTAACACAAGATTCATTTCCTGAATTCCATATGCATCCTTTAGATCTTTATTATGTAACGATGACCACATATGACGAAACATTTAAAAATGTTCGTGTAATTTTTACAAAAGATGATTTGAATGAAACCCTTGGTGCCGTTCTTGAGCAAAATCATAAAAATCAAATCAGGATTGCCGAAACAGAAAAATATCCGCATGTCACTTTTTTCTTCTCAGGTGGAAGAGAAAAGGAATTTAACAATGAGAAAAGGATTCTGATTCCTTCTCCAAAGGTTTCAACTTATGATCTGCAGCCAGAAATGAGTGCTGCCCTCATCGCTGATGCAATCTGTCCTGAACTTGAGAGTGGATGGCCTGATTTCGTCTGCCTGAATTTCGCCAATCCGGATATGGTTGGGCATACCGGCGTTTTCAGCGCAGTAGTCAAAGCCGTTGAAACCGTTGACCAATGTCTGAAGCAAGTAGTAGAATGTGGCATAAAAAATGGTTATTCCTTTATTATTCTTGCTGATCATGGTAATGCAGATTTCATGATTAATGAGGATGGATCTCCAAATACCGCACACACTACAAACCTCGTTCCCTGCATATTGATAGATAAGGACTACCCTAAGATCAGAGATGGAAAACTTGGGGATGTTGCACCAACTATTCTAAAATTAATGAATATTAAATCGCCCGAAATAATGAGTGGTGAAGTTTTGGTTTATTAATGAATCGCAGGCTAGCTCTCTTGGTTGTTATTTTCATTTCATCCTGTACCATTCAGGAGGAAAGGAAATCAAAATATCTTTTTTTTGACATTAAAGGATTTTTTGAAGCTGAAGCTAAACGATTGAGCCAAACAAGAACACTATCAAACAAAATAGTGACTCAAAACAATCAGTCAGAAATTAAAAAAGGGCTTTCTGTTGACTGGAATGATGAACTTGCTCTTTTTATTGCCTCAGATTTAAATAAACCAGCCTGGATCAATAGTTATAAGCGATCTGAGGAGGATTTAAGAATAAGCTATCTTGCCATTGATACCAATCTGCGTACACGTTACATTGAAATAAAAAAGGACCAAAACGGAAAGGCTGTATTTTTCAAAATAAAAAACATTTCCCGAAATATGCTTTATGAATCGTCAGAAGAACTGACCTACATACCGGATTCATCGTATACAATTAATAAAAATCAAAGTGTACGATTTCTAGGGAATAATCAATATCAGATTAAAGGAACAATTCCTTACAGAAAATAAACTCAGGATTCATGATCCCTGCTTTCTTGAAATGCGGATGACTTTCTGTAAATAAACCCATGGTAAACTATCAAAACCAGTAGCCCGATTATAAAAAATATTGTTGCGACAGGACGTAGCGAATCATCAAAATAAAATTCACCAATCATCCAGGTGGTATTTGCCATGATCCAAAAGCAAACCGCCAGATTATGGTAGAATTCAGAAACTAATTTTCTAAACTTAAAAGTGATGAAAAATGCAATAAACAGCGTCGGGAAAATCATAATTATTCCCAGCAACTGCAAATCCAAAACCCAACACGTGTCCTTGACCAACCAGCAGGCAATGTGCATGTTCTCAAACTTTCTGATAGATTTTAGCATTTAACGTTTTCTTGCGGTCGAATATCTTCAAATTTTCTGTAAAAAAGAAAACCCGGATAAACCGGGTTTTAAAATTATTGAAATAAATTCTACTTCAGATTCTGAAGATAGATGTTAGCATCTTCCAGTTGGGTAATAATGTCTTTACGATCGGGTGTAATGGATAAAACTTTTTCAAAATCTGCAATGCATGACCTGAAAGATCCTGTTGCTTTATTTTTGTCATACAATCCCGGTATCTTCTGCCCTTTTAAAACACCGTAATCACGGTAAGCTACTGCCCTATTTTGATATAATTTAACATCCTCGGAATTTAGATCAATGGCTTTGGAAAAATCTTTAATGGAAGAAAGAAGCAATTTCTCTCTGTCGGCATTTGCAATACCTTTAGTATCATTAGCCATGATACTATTGGCCTTTCCTCTGTAATAATATGCACTGTTATCTCCTGGTTTGAACGAAATTACTTTATTGAAGGTGTTCACAGATTCTTTATATCTGGCAGAATGATAATAAGAATACCCAAGCATATACAGTGTGTTTACGTCTGTAGAATCTTTAGCAAGTGCTTTTTCAAGATTTGAAACGGCAGCCTTGAAATCTCCATCTATAAGTGCCTTCTGACCCATTTTGTGGTAGGCAGTTTGTGATAAAGCAATATTTGCTGTTAATAAAATAATTAATAAACCTGAAAATGATCTCATTTTAATTGGCGATAAGTTAATTTCGAAGTAAAAACGAACTGATTTTAATAATATTTTAAATATACAAATTTAGTTTCTTCATAGAAATAACAATGTCAAAAAAATAAAATATGTCAGAAAGTTTGTCTGTATTTTACCTTTTATCGGCTTTTTTTAATTAGAATTATGGTTTGGCACATACCTTGCAGATTTACTGTTTCGACCAATTTAATTGGTTCTTCAAAAAATTCAACTGTCATTATGACGTTATTAAGATATAGATGAGTAGCTACGATAATTTTGATTTTAACCGCACACTACCTTTAATTAATGAAGATACTGAGTTCTTTCCACTGATGTCACAGGAAGATGAAGAGGAAATGAACAATGAAGAAACACCCGACATTTTGTCAATACTCCCTTTGCGCAATACTGTTTTATTTCCCGGCGTGGTGATACCAATCACGGTGGGCAGGGACAAGTCAATCAAACTTATAAAAGATGCTTATCGTGGGGAAAGGATAATTGGCGTTGTTTCTCAAAAAGATGTTGGTATTGAAGACCCTGAATTCGAGCAATTAAATCAGGTAGGAACTGTGGCCCTCATTATTAAGATGCTTCAGATGCCGGATGGCAACACTACCGTAATTATTCAAGGTAAGCAGCGCTTTCGCTTGAATGAAGAAGTACAATGCGATCCTTACATCAAAGCTAGTATTCAAAAATTTGTTGAAGTAAGACCTAAGGCTGATAGAGAATTCAAGGCTTTGATGGCGTCTATCAAAGAGATGGCTATGCAAATCATTCAGCTTTCTCCAAATATTCCAAGTGAGGCAGGCATTGCAATAAAGAACATAGAGAGTTCATCTTTCCTGATTAACTTTATTTCATCAAATATGAATGCTGAGGTTTCTGCAAAACAGCACATGCTTGAAGTGGCTAATCTACATGATCGTGCAAAAATGGTCTTGGAGCATTTGACGCAGGAACTGCAACTGCAGGAACTTAAAAATCAAATACAGTCCAAAGTACGTGTCGATCTTGACAAGCAGCAGCGCGATTATTTTCTGAATCAGCAATTAAAAACCATCCAGGAAGAGCTTGGAGGAAATTCACCCGATTTGGAGATAGAGAATCTTAGAGGCCGTGCCAAATTAAAAAAATGGAGTAAGGAAACCACCAGTCACTTCAATAAGGAAGTAGAGAAACTGGCCAGGATGAACCCTGCAGCTGCGGATTACTCTATACAAATCAATTATCTGGAGCTTCTGCTAGAGCTTCCATGGAATGATTTTACAAAGGATAATTTCGATCTTAAACGAGCCGCTAAGATTCTTGAAAAAGATCATTATGGACTGGATAAAGTAAAGCAACGAATCATCGAATATCTAGCTGTTTTGAAATTAAAACACAACATGAAGGCTCCGATTCTTTGCCTGGTGGGTCCTCCTGGAGTAGGAAAAACCTCTTTGGGTAAATCCATTGCAAAAGCATTGGGAAGAAAATATGTTAGAATGGCCCTTGGTGGAATCAGAGATGAAGCAGAGATAAGAGGCCATCGCAAAACCTATATTGGAGCAATGCCTGGTCGTATTATTCAATCTATAAAAAAAGCCGGCAGTTCAAACCCAGTATTTGTTTTGGATGAAATTGACAAAGTTGGTAATGATTTTCGCGGTGATCCTTCATCAGCACTGCTTGAAGTACTTGATCCTGAACAAAATAATGCATTCTACGATCATTATGTTGAGGTAGATTATGACCTGTCAAGTGTGATGTTTATAGCAACTGCCAATTCCCTGAGTTCAATTCAACCTGCTTTATTAGACAGGATGGAGATTATTGAGGTAAACGGTTACACCATAGAAGAGAAAATTGAGATTGCTAAACAGCATCTGCTACCAAAACAGCGGGAACAACACGGAATTAAATTAAAAGATATCACCCTTAAAAATCCTGTTCTTGAAAAAGTAGTTGAAGATTATACGAGAGAATCGGGCGTTCGCGGACTTGAAAAAAAAATAGGTTCATTGGTACGTGGCATAGCAACAAAAATCGTAATGGATGTTGAATATGACCCAATAATCAGTAAAACTGATGTGGAAACTATCCTTGGTCCGCCAACTTACGACAAAGATCTTTATGAAGGCAATGAAGTAGCAGGTGTCGTTACTGGCCTGGCATGGACTCAGGTAGGCGGAGATATCCTATTCATTGAAGCAAGTCTAAGTCCGGGTAAAGGAAAATTGTCACTTACCGGAAATTTAGGTGATGTGATGAAGGAATCTGCTACTATCGCAATGGCCTATCTTCGTGCTCATGCCATGAAATTTAATATTGATCACAGAATATTTGATCAATGGGATGTACACGTCCATGTACCTGCGGGAGCAACCCCGAAAGATGGGCCTTCGGCAGGAGTAACCATGCTTACAGCTTTAACCTCTGCTTTTACCCAACAAAAAGTCAAACCTCATCTGGCTATGACCGGCGAAATAACACTACGTGGCAAAGTTTTACCTGTTGGTGGTATAAAAGAGAAGATTCTGGCTGCGAAAAGAGCAAATATCAAAGAAATTATTCTCTCAAAATCAAATAGAAAAGATATTCTTGAGATAAAGGAAAATTATATCCGAGATATGCAATTCCACTATGTCAGTGAAATGCAGGAAGTTATTGATCTTGCATTAGTGAAGGACAAAGTAAAGGATGCGATCGACCTTTCTTTTAAAGAGACAAACGGGCATTCCATTAAATGAAATTTTTTACCTTCCTGTTGTTGTAAATCTTTAATTTATAATTCAGCCTTTTTTTCGAAGCTTTTGTTAAAATTCGGGCTGTACTTGAGCACGTATGAGAATAAATCACAAAATCTTCTTTATCAACTTACTTTTTTTATTTGTCACAACAAGGCTTTATGCACAAAATAATTCCTATAAAAGTGAATTTGGTTTCAGATCTGAAAATGATTCTTACCTGGCACAAGGGCAGGACAGGTATTATACCAATGGACTTTCACTGAACTTCAGGTCTGCAATTGATCAATTCACACTAAAGAATACGAAGTTAAATAAATTAATTTGGGAGATTGAAGCCGGACAAAAAATATTTAATCCTCAATCAGGGAATATTTTGAGTATTAATTTTATCGATCGTCCTTTTGCAGCATACCTTTACGGCGGCGCTGCAGCCCATTTTCTTTATAATTCTGAAACTAATCTAAAAATAAGCCTTCAGGTAGGTACCGTTGGTCCAGCTGCTAAAGGTAAAGAAGCTCAGGAATTCCTGCATAATAACTTTGGTTTTTATAAAGTTTATGGATGGCAATGGCAGGTTAATAATGAATTAGGAATTAATTCTACCATAGAATTCAATAAACTAATCAATAGATTGAGATCCGGTAAAACCGATTTTATCGTTAGTTCTTACCT
>CAMBFY010000007.1 GCA_945865415.1 Sphingobacterium thalpophilum | reverse complement strand
ATTAGTCAAATCCCTGCCGGTACCACTAGCTTGTCCAATAATGCCATTATTTCTGCTGTTTGGGTCAATATCAAATTCTGGTGCATTATGACAGGCATTACATCCAATTCCACCTCCAATTCTACTTGAATTTGAATCAAAAACGGGAGCAGCCGTAAATAAATTTTTGCCGGCATTTTCTGTCTGTGTAAAATTTGGAAAGTTCTGGTTATCATTTGCAACCAAAGCTCTGCCTACGTCATATTTGGAGTCAAAAGATTGAATACTTCTTATGAATTGTGCAAGACATTCCTGAATTCTTGCTTCAGTTACATTAATATCATTATATGCAAACTTAAAAAGTTCATTATAGTAGCCTAGGGCCTGCAATTTAGAAAGAAGCACGCTAAAGCCTGGTCTACCATTTTGGCCGCTGAAGCCCAGTTCTGCATGATCCTGAATGGGTTGGGTAGTTTGTAACTCTAAACTGCCTGCCCGCTCGTCCCAAAAGAATTTTCGTTCTACAGCGAACCTTGAGTTTATCAGGCGCATGGAATGTCTGGATGCAAGACCACCAGCAACACCAGCGCTTACTATTTCGGGGGCGCTGAAAGCAAATTCCTGCTTATGACAGCTGGAACATGAAATTGTGTTATTTATACTAAGACTCTTATCATAAAATAATGCCCTCCCAATCGTCGCTTTAATATTTGTAATGGTATTTCCTCCAGTATTATCCTTGAGAATATAATTGGGTTTGGTTTGACCAGCATATTCGGCAAGATTATTCAGATTAATGTTATCCCCGAATGCAGTTTTAATTGCCTCATAGCTAACAGGTATCTGCGCAATCTCACTTTCTTTTTTGCTGCATGCAACAGTAACTAAAATAAAAAGGCCAATCGTACTTAAAGTTTTATGAAAATTCTTCATCTCTGTAATTTATTTTAAATACGAAATAAGAATAATTTTAGGTTAATTAACTGTTGGAATTTTAGTTAATATTTGCTAAACTGTTTAACGAGATTATGCCAGGGTATTATAGCATGTTCTGCATCTGGGCTCATAACTCTCTTTTTCACCTAAAAGGATTTTTGATTCGCTGGGCACTGTTCGGTAGGAGAAAGTAGCGGGTCCGCCACATCTTAAACAAACTGCATGTACCTTGCTAACAACCTCTGCAATTGCCATCAATTTTGGCATCGGACCAAAGGGTTTACCCAGGTAATCCATATCCAGGCCTGCAATGATTACACGAATTCCCCGATTGGCTAAAGCATTACAAACATCCGGTAATTCATCATCAAAAAACTGAGCTTCGTCTATACCGACAACTTCAGTATTTGAACTCAAAAGTAGAATTGATGAGGCATTTTCAACCGGGGTAGATTGAATGGAATTGAGGTCATGGGATACCACTGAGTTTTCATCGTAACGGGTATCGGTTTTTGGTTTAAATATTTCAACATTTAGCTTCGCAATTTGTGCTCTTCTGAGTCTTCTGATCAGTTCTTCGGTTTTACCCGAAAACATAGATCCACATATTACTTCAATACTTCCACTATGTTCCTTTCTGCGTTTAAAGTTGTGTTCGCTATATAGCATTCTGCTCTGTAATTATCTTTTTGTTGAGCCACAAATATCTGATTTTAAACGGATTTAAATAGGTAGTAATGCTAAGTCCTGATCATTAATTAGTCAATACATTTAATAAATGTGCTTATATTTGAAAGAGGTTTTTTGCTACAATATTATTGTTTCGGCTGATTTGACTTATTCAGCCCATATGTTCGAATTAAAATGAATGAGAAAGAAATTTTAAAGAAAGTTGCCGGAATCATCGCAGAGCTTAATGAGCAGTATGACTATTTATCTCAGGATCCTAAAAATTTAAATGATCTTGAACTTGAGCTATTCGCTGCCAATGCCGATTTTTTATCCGATCATATTATAATTCTACAAAAGCTTAATCAAAATTCGATATCGCAAAATTCAGGACAAATTCTCCCACTTGCTACAGAAAGTAAATCCCCTGAGCTTCGTGTTCCAAATCCTGCAGAAAAGCTCATAGTGGATGAGCAAGTTAAATCCTTTATTCCGGAATGGAAGTTTGAAATAAAGGATGATTCTAAGCAATCCTTTGATTATGAAGAGAAGGCTCCACAGGATCTTTTTGATCGGCCGCTTACAGTGGAAGAATTAGAACTAATAGAGGAGAAAATTCAATTAAAGGTTCAGCCTGAAGATCATCTGGAGACAATTTCAGAGGAATCATCAGAATCAGAGTTTAATGTCTCAGATAGTAGTAATAGTGAAACACCGTGGAAGGTAAAATCTGAACTGGAATCGAAGGAACAACCACTGACCATGAATGAGATTCTGGCATCACAGTCTTCTCATAATACAATCTCAAGTCTGTTTAACCAGCGCCAAGTAAAAGATCTGAAAAGTCTGATCAACCTGAATGATAAGTTATTGTTTGTAAGAGACCTGTTCAATGGTTACAGCCTTGCCTTTAGTGAGGCTATCGAAATATTGAATCGTTTTGATAGTTTTGAGTCTGCCGACAATTTCCTGAGGCAAAATTACTCATCAAAGAATAATTGGGCTGAAAAGCAAAATGTAGCCGACAGATTCTACGAAATTCTCAAGAAACGATTTTCTAAATAATTCCCATTCGGTTGGAATTTAATTTCAACAGAATAAACAATAAAATTGTAAAACTCCATAAGGAAGATCCGCCATAACTCAAGAAGGGCAGAGGAATACCAATAACCGGAATCAATCCAATTGTCATTCCGATATTGATGAAGATATGGAAAAATAATATAGAAGCCACTCCATAAGCATAGATTCTTGAGAATGAAGATTTTTGCCGCTCGGCAATATTAACGATCCGGATAAGAAGGAACAGATATAAACAAATTACCAGAAAGCAGCCTGCAAAGCCCCATTCTTCTCCTATAGTACAAAAAATAAAGTCGGTACTTTGTTCAGGAACAAAATTATATTTAGTTTGAGTGCCTTGTAAGTATCCTTTTCCCCATAGGCCACCTGAGCCAATTGCTATTTTAGATTGGTTGAGATTATAACCGATTCCGCGTGGGTCACTCACCTTACCCAGAATAACATTTATCCTGTTTTTTTGATGAGGTTTCAGGATTTTGTTATATGCGAAATCAACCGAGAAGGTAAAAAATACAGAAAATAATAAACCGAAACCAATGAGAGTCAGGGATTTTTTACTCTTGCGATAAAAATAGCTCAGAACTCCTGCAAGGGCAATTGCACCAAGTATTACAAGGTATTTATTGTATAATATAGTGAGTACAAAAAGCAGTATAGAAAGCCCTTCAATTACTAAAAAATAGCCTGAAAGACCTTCTCTGTACAGAACCAGAATTAGTGAACTGAAAGTTAAGGCTGAGCCGGCATCGGGTTGAAGCAGAATTAATGCAGTTGGCAATACTATGATAAATGCAGCAGTCAACTGGGTTTTGAAATCCTGTATCTTGTTTGTACCCGAGCCAAGATAACTGGCAAGCAGCAGACAGGTTGCAGATTTGGCAAATTCTGATGGTTGAAGCCTAAAGCTGCCAATAGGAATCCAGGCTTGATTACCTCCTACATTACGGCCAATAATCAATACAAGAATTAGAAGTGAAATGGCAATTCCATAGAATAATGGTGAAAATATATTGAAAAACCTGTTGTCAAAGAGTAGAATTGCAAAGCCAATAATGAAGGCTGAAATGATAAACAGGAGCTGTTTACCGTAATTGGTGTCGAGGTCAATAATACTTGGATTTAAAGGGTCGTAAACCGCAGCATGAATATTAAACCATCCAATAATACAGAGAGTAACATAGGTTATTATGATAAACCAGTCAACATTAAATAAAAGGCTACGCTGATTATTCATTTGATTTCAACTTCGTTTTTGTTATGACTTTATTATTGAGCTTAGCCGAATCGGTTTTTCTTACCACCTTTTCTGAACCGGGTAACAGGTTTGCATTAATCAAACGATCCATGTAAGCTTGCGGCCTGTTGATTTTTTTATTGATGTATTTTTCAACTAATAAGCTTGCAATTGGTGCCGACCAGGTTGCTCCGAATCCTGCGTTCTCTACCACAACTGCAATTGCAATTTTAGGATTCTCCCTGGGAGCAAATCCCACGAAAACAGAGTGATCTTTCCCCTGTGGATTTTGCACTGTGCCTGTTTTGCCGCACATTTCAATATCAGGGATTTTTGAGTACCAGGCTGTACCGCTGGGTTGGTTTACAACTGCACTCATACCATCAATAATCACATCGAAATACGATTGATCAATCCCTGCACTATTTTTTTTTAGAAACTCATCTTTAATAATCTTCTTTTCACCAATACCTTTAATGAGGTGTGGTTTATAAAAAAAGCCCCGATTAGCAACTATTGCCATCACATTTGCCATCTGAAGTGGAGTTATTCCTAGCTCGCCCTGGCCAATGGATAATGAAATTGTAAAGGCAGATCCCCAACTGTCATTTTTGAAACGTTTGGTATACAGGTCGGCGGTAGGAAGCAGCCCGTTACGCTCGCCGGGCAAATCAATTCCCAGTGCAGTGCCAATACCAAAAGCAGAAACAGCATTCCGCCATTTTTTAAAGGCATTAACTGGCTGCATTCCAGCTTGGTCAATCATTCTTGCATAAGTGTAACCATAATAAGTGTTGCATGACTCTGTAATTGATCCTTTCAGTCCGATGGCACCATGAACATGCGTACATCCCATAAAACCCTTACGGCCATAACGGTAGCCGCCCGGACAAAAGAAAGATGTATTTTCATTGATTAATCCAAATTGCTGGGCAACAAGCGCATTGACTACCTTAAAAATTGAACCTGGAGGATACTCTGCCTGTATCGGACGAACAAACATAGGTTTGTATTGATCATTGAGTAAGGCCATGTAATTATTACCGCGCTGACGACCTACCATAAGATTTGGATCATAACCCGGACTGCTGACAAATGATAATATTTCTCCGGTTGAAGGCTCTATTGCTACAATGCTGCCAATTTTATTCCTCATCAATTGTTCTCCCAGCTTTTGCAGATCCAGATCTAAAGAAGAGATGATATACTCACCCGCAACTGCTAAAGTATCGTATTTTCCATCTGCATAATTTCCTTTAGGACGGTTTAACGCATCCACCATGAGGTTTTGCACACCACGTTGACCCCTTAATAACTCTTCATAGGATCTTTCTATTCCAGTTATTCCATGGTAATCGCCCTGTGAATAAAAACCTTTGGAATTTTCTATCACTTTCGGGTTAACCTCACCCACATAACCCAAAAAATGTGAAGCAATACTATCAGGGTACCTTCTTACTGTTCTGTTCTGGACATAAAATCCCGGGAAATTACTTAGCTTCTCCTGAAAAGATGCATAAATCTGTACAGAAAGCTGCTTCTCAAAAATGGAAGCTTTATAAGGAGAATAGGACTTAGCTTTTTTAAATCTTCTGTCGAATCCTTTTTTATCAATTCCGATAAGGTTACAAAATTCAATGGTATCAAAGGGCTTCACCTCCAGGGGAATCACCATCAGGTCATATACCGGTTCATTTTGTACCAGTATATGCTCATTTCTATCCAAAATAAGTCCACGTGCAGGGTAAATGAATAATCTTTTGATTACATTATTTTCAGCAGAAAGAATATACTCGTCACTAATTACTTGTATGTAAAACAGACGAATGAGCAGAGTTATGGTTAGAGCAATAAAGATTCCCTGAACCACAAACTTTCTCGCAAAAAAACTATTCATTTATTTCTATAAATAAAGATTTTCTTTCTTATCACTAACAAAATTTTAAAAGCTGAACAATTCTGGAACATTTAATTCAGTAATGAATTATCATTACGTAAAAGTAAGAAAGAATTTAATGTGCTGGTGTAAGACAATCCAATTATTTATTCTGAATGCCCTGATGCAGGTATTTACAATAGTGAGATTTCTGGACTGGTCTGTAAATCGGGACTTATGTTATTGACCTTTAAAATTAGGAAAATAGCGTTATAAAATTACCTGACCTTCTTTTGGAAGAATGCGAACTCGGTAATTATAATCAGGAAAACAGTAAAAAAAGTACTCATGAAAACACGAAGCAGTGTAAACCCAAATTCTGCGAAGTTAAATGTTTCAAAACCGAATAAAATCAGATGATGAAAAAATGTAAGAATAACCGCATAAAAAACGAACCATCTGAATCCCATTAATCCAAGCCTGGGTTCAGGTTCATTGTCAAAACCATCTCGCTGAACAGTTAAAGCTATAAATATAATTCTGACCAATGCCATTACTGTGCAGGCAATAGCGTTTAGACCCATTGTATCGTAAAAAACATCGATCGTAATCCCGGTAAGGAAAGCTAGTGAAAAGAGTAAAGCATTAGGTATCCCAAATGGCAACAACATGATAAACAGAATGTAGAGATAAGGAATACTTAGGTTGTAATAGCCAATATTTTTTAATAAAAAAACCTGACTTGCGATTAGCAGGATGAAACGGATACTGTTTATGATAAATGCTCGACCCATTATTCAACCTCATTTTTTGCTTCCAGGTTCAATTGTTCCTCAGAAAGCAAATTGATCACCACATAAACGTATTGTAATTTTGCAAAATCGGTATCGAGTTTAATCTTAATATTTAGTGCATTGTTACCATACTTAGAGGTGGATTCTATGACATATCCGATATTTGTGCCCTGAGGGAACAATGAAAACTCAGATGTTATTACTCTCGCGCCTTTCCTGATGTTTAGGTGACTCTGAATATCCTTAAGAAGGGCATATCTGGAGTCATAATTACCATCACCCCAAACCAAAGAACCAATATTTCCTTCGACAGTTGCACTGATTTTTGTTTCTTCGTGTAAAAAGGATCTAACAGTAGAAAAATTTTCCGAGGTATTTAGAATAATTCCAACAACCCCAGTGGCAGAAGTAACACCCATTCCCTTCTTTATTCCATGTTTGCTACCCTTGTCGATAGTTAAGTAATTGTTTTTTTGATGAACTGAATTATTGATAACTTTTGCTACGGTATAAGTGTATTGTTGTTTAAGTACACTATCATTAACTGTAACCTCATTCAGACCATCTTCATAAAATGAGGATTTGAGTAAATTTTTGAGACGGGCATTTTCTGCTGCAAGACTATCATTTGTTTTCCTGAGTATCAGATAGCTGTTTAACTCATTTACCCGCTCATATGCAGTACCAACAATTTGATTGGAGGAGTTCCAAACACTGGCTCGCTGGTATGAATTATTATTAATCAGAAGTATTAATGAGATCGTAAAAAAAATTAAAAACAGAAAAAACGCGTTGTACTTACCGATGAAAAGCCAGAGGTTACGCATTTTTAAGTTATAGGTTTAATGTTTTATGTATAAGTTTTTTGGGATTCTGCAATCTCGTTCAGAATAAATATTTAAAAGCTCAGTCTGTTTCGGTTATGATCTTATGAATTATAATATTTACTGTAAATGTATTGAGTATAATTTAGTACTTAAAATTACACCCTACTACCTACAACTTTATTGCATTAAAAATTTAAAGTTTCCAATGTTTTTCAAAGCGATACCTGTGCCCCTGACTACGGCCCTAAGGGGATCCTCAGCAACATGAACAGGAAGTTTGGTCTTTGCGCCTATACGTTTGTCTAATCCACGCAACAATGCACCGCCACCAGTTAAATAAATACCAGTCTGGTAAATATCTGCAGAAAGTTCAGGCGGGGTATTTTCCAATGCCTTTAAGATTGCTTCTTCAATTTTGGAAATTGATTTATCAAGGCAATGTGCAATTTCTGTGTATGAAATGATTATTTGTTTTGGAACACCGGTCATCAGATCACGGCCTTGTACTGCATAATCAGCAGGGGGATCTGAAAGTTCTGGCAATGCTGCCCCAACTTCTATTTTAATCTTTTCAGCGGTACGGTCACCAATCAAAATATTATGTTGTCTTCGGATGTATTGCACGATATCACTATCGAAATTATCTCCAGCAACACGGATTGACTGGTCGCAAACTATTCCGGAAAGTGCAATAACAGCAATCTCAGTAGTTCCACCACCGATATCAATGACCATATTTCCCATGGGCTCTTCCACATCAATGCCTATACCAACCGCAGCTGCCATTGGCTCATGAATAAGATAAACTTCTTTGGCTCCTGCAATTTCTGCAGAATCACGCACTGCACGTTTTTCGACTTCAGTAATACCTGATGGGATACATATGACCATACGGAGAGAAGGGAAAAACCAGCCTTTGTCATTGTTCATCATTTTGATCATTCCTCTGATCATAAATTCAGCTGCATTAAAATCGGCAATTACTCCATCTTTTAATGGCCTTACAGTACGGATGTTAACATGTGTTTTACCCTCCATCTGCATGGCTTCTCGTCCGATAGCAATTACCTTGTTAGTGGTTCGGTCAAAAGCCACAATTGAAGGCTCATCCACTACAACTTTATCGTTACAAATTATAAGCGTATTTGCTGTACCCAGGTCAATGGCAATCTCTTGTGTAAACCAATTAAATAATCCCATTTTTTTTTCTTATCGTGTTGAATATGTATGTACTAAGATAAACTCTTTTATCAATCATGGTAGTATAAAACCCGATGATTTTGTTTAATTCAGTAATTAATGTTTAAAATGTCTGATGCCTGTTGTTACCATGCCAACACCTTTTGAATTAGCCATGTCAATAGATTCCTGGTCTTTTATTGATCCTCCAGGTTGTAATATCATCACAACCCCTGCATGCGCAGCAATTTCAACACAGTCAGGAAAAGGGAAAAATGCATCAGAAGCCATAACACTTCCCTCCAGATCAAAATTAAATGCCTTAGCCTTTACAATGGCCTGCTGAAGTGCATCGACCCTTGAAGTTTGGCCAACCCCGCTGGCAATAAGACAGGCATTTCTAGCTAAAACAATTGTATTTGATTTTGTATGTTTAACAATCTTATTGGCAAACACCAGATCATTTAACTGTTGTTCAGTTGGCTTTAGATCTGTTACAGGTGTCATATCTTCGGCAGACTCCATCAACATATCTTTATCCTGTTCAATTATACCGTTTAATAATGTTTTAAATTGTTTTGAAGGTAGTTTTACATCGTTTCTTTTAAGCAGAATGCGATTTTTCTTGGCTGTCAATGTTTGTTTTGCTGAATCTGAAAAAGAAGGTGCAATGAGTACTTCAAAAAATAGGTTATTGATTTCAGCAGCAGTTTCTGCGTCAATTTCGCGATTGCAGATTAATACCCCACCAAATGCAGAAACCGGATCACAGGCAAGGGCTGCTTTCCATGCCTCGATTATTGAGTTATTACTGGCAATTCCGCAGGCATTAGTATGTTTAAGGATTGCGAAAGTTGGTTCTTCAAATTCATCAATCAGTGCTATTGCAGCGTCAACATCGACAAGGTTATTGTACGATAGTTCTTTGCCATTGAGTTTATCGAACATTTTATCCAGGTCACCAAAGAAAACCCCATTTTGATGTGGATTTTCTCCATAACGTAGTGTTCCTGCTTTTTGCTCACTGTATTTAAAAACTGATAAAGGATCTTCCTGATTAAAATAATGAAAAATCGCTGTATCATAATGTGAAGAAACATTAAATGCCTGACGGGCAAAGGCTTTACGGTGATTTAATGTAGTGCAACCCCCGTTTTCAGATAAAATATTACCTAATGTTTTATAATCGTCCTTGGATGCGATAATAACCACATCGTTGAAATTTTTGGCTGCTGCACGAATAAGGGATATTCCTCCAATGTCAATTTTCTCTATGATGTCGGCCTCACTCAAATCCTCTACAGGGGAGAGGGCTTTTTTTAATGTTTCTTCAAAAGGATATAGGTCTACAATTACGAGATCAATTTCCGGAATTTCATACTGTCCGATTTGGGTTCTATCTTCTCTATTTTCCCTGCGATTCAGGATACCTCCAAATACTTTTGGATGTAGTGTTTTTACCCGTCCACCAAGAATTGATGGGTATCCGGTCAGATCTTCCACAGCAATAACATCAATGCCAAGCTCTTTGATAAATTTTTCAGTACCCCCGGTTGAGTAAAATACCACACCTTGCTCATGTAACTGTCGGATAAGAGGTTCTAAATTATCTTTATAAAAGACTGAAATTAAGGCGTTTTTAATCTTGACAGGATGGCTCATTGATGTTTAACTCTGAAATTGCAAAGATAGTTTTTTTGATTGGTTTGCCGAGAAAAATTTAATTAAATATACACCAGGATAACATATTTAACTTCACAAGCCTTTGCTGATTTCTTTCATGCAAATTTGACGGAGTTTTTTCAATGATTCCCCTGTGGACAAGCAGTCTAAGACTTCATCTTTTTTAATAACTGCTCCACTACTTTTGGATAATGTAAATGCTCCATCTGCTGTCCTTTAAATTTTATCATTTCCAAATCATCGCCAGCCTCTATCCTGAACCGGGATTGATGAATTATTTCACCTTCATCAAAGTTTTCATCAATAAAATGTATGGTTATTCCTGACTCTTCTTCTTTGGCATCCATTACGGCATGATGTACCCGATCGCCATACATACCTTTTCCGCCAAATTTTGGAAGCAGGGCAGGATGAATATTGATTATTTTATTGGGGAACGCTTTTAATAAATTTTGTGGTATCAGCCACATAAAGCCGGCAAGAACGATGAGGTCAATTTGTAGATTTTTTAATAGATCAACTACAGAATTTGTTTTATAGAATTCTGCCTTGTCGAAAATGTGTGAAGGAATCTCAAAATTATCGGCACGTTGCAACACGTAGGCTTCAGGATTATTTGTCAGAACGATAACAACCTCAGCTTCGACATGTTTTTTGAAATGCTCCATAATTTTTTGAGCATTTGACCCTGACCCTGATGCGAAAATTGCGATACGTTTCTTCAAGATTTTTCAATTTTAACAAAGATATTATTTTGGAGGTTTTTTTTAAATGATCTTAATCAATTTGTCAATTATTAATTATCAGTTTGTCGAGGAGTCAATTTGCCTATGGCGTACTAATCTAAGATTCGAAATGAGTTTTTCAATTTCATAGAATATGGAACTTCACCGTTTAAAACGGGATTTTCCTCAGGCAAATAGACAAATCAATCAATAAACAAATCATCATAGATTTCCCCTTGCCTCTTGCTCTCTTTCTAAAGCTTCGAAAAGTGCTTTAAAATTCCCTGCGCCAAACGACTTGGCACCCTTGCGCTGTATGATCTCAAAAAATAATGTCGGCCTGTCCTCCACGGGTTTTGTAAAAATTTGTAAGAGATAACCTTCATCATCCCGATCAACGAGTATGCCCAAGTTCTTAAGTGGTTCGATATCCTCTTCAATTTTGCCTACCCTTGCTTCCAGGTCATCGTAATAAATGGTTGGAACCTTCAAAAATTCAACCCCTCGGTCTTCTAATTTACTTACGGTATCAACAATATCATTGGTTGCAATAGCAATGTGCTGAACCCCTTCATCTCCATAAAAATCTAGATATTCTTCAACCTGAGAACGTTTTTTGCCCTCCGCAGGTTCATTTATTGGAAATTTCACATAGCCATTGCCGTTACTCATTACTTTGCTCATTAAAGCCGAATATTCAGTAGAAATTTGTTTGTCATCAAAAGTCAGGATGTTTTTGAAGCCCATTACATCTTCATAAAATTTCACCCATTTATCCATCTGATTCCATCCTACGTTGCCTACGCAATGATCAACATAGAGCAATCCGGTTGCTTCAGGATTGTAAGTACTTTCCCATTTTTCATATCCAGGCATGAATAAGCCCTTATAGTTTTTGCGTTCAATAAACATGTGGACAGTTTCGCCATAAGTATAGATACCACTCATTTTAAGTTCACCGTGTTCATCTTCAAGTGTTTGAGGATCCATATAGGTTTCTGCCCCGCGGGATGTGGTTTGATGGTGTGCATCATAGGCATCATCAACCCAAAGGCCAATGATCTTAACCCCATCGCCATGGCGTGTCAATTGTTCAGAAATAGGATGATCCGGGAACAAGGGAGTGGTCAACACCAGTCTCATTTTGTTTTGAATCAGAACATAAGATGCGCGGTCTTTAACCCCAGTTTCTGGTCCGGCATATGCCAGACTTTGAAATCCGAAGGCCGTCTTGTAAAAATGTGCGGCCTGTTTTGCGTTTCCAACGTACAATTCGATATAATCTGTGCTCTTGAGAGGAAGAAAATCATTTGTTTGTATATCTGCCGCTATGGTTTCTGTTTTCATGATTTTACAATTAATTATTATTTTCCCACATCACTAAATCTTCAAATTGATACTCACTCTACATGCTCTTGCCAGCTTTTATGATAATTTTCATCCTCAATACTTAGTGCATAATCTGTTAGCATCAATGGTTTGAATGGGTCGACCATCACTGCCAACTCTTCTGTTCTTTCCTTTCCAATTGATTTTTCAACCGTACCTGGATGCGGACCATGTGGTATTCCACCCGGATGCAAAGTTATTTGTCCCTTAACAACACTTTTCCTACTCATAAAATCACCATCCACATAATAAAGAACCTCGTCACTGTCAACATTACTATGATTATAGGGAGCAGGGATTGCATCCGGATGATAATCATATTTTCTTGGGCAAAATGAGCATATCACGAAGTTATGTCCTTCAAAAGTCTGATGTACCGGAGGTGGCTGATGAATTCTTCCTGTAATCGGTTCAAAATCATGGATTGAGAATGCCCACGGATAATGAAAACCATCCCAGCCTATAAAATCAAAAGGATGGGTACCATAAGTATAGGGGTAAATCAGACCTTGTTTTTTAATCATTATTTTAAAATCTCCTGATTCATCATTCGTTTCAAGATCAGAAGGTCGTTTTATATCACGTTCACAAAATGGGGAATGTTCCATGAGCTGACCCCATTCATTGCGATAGCGTTTTGGGGTACGAATCGGACTAAAACTTTCAATTATAAATAGTCTGTTATTCTCTGTATTGAATTCTATCTGGTAAATGGTACCACGGGGAACAATGAGATAGCAGCCATATTCAAACTTTATTTTTCCAAAACCAGTCTTCAGGGTTCCACTGCCTTCGTGGATAAATATTACCTCATCAGCCTGACTGTTCTTGTAAAAATAATCTGTCATAGATTTGCGTGGGGCCGCCAGAGAAATATGAAGATCGCTGTTTACAAGAACGGGCTTACGGCTTTGAAGATAATCATCTTCGGGTTTTATCTTAAAGCCAATCAGGCTCGTGTGGCGAAGATGCTTCTCTTTGGCAATCTTTGGTTCAACTGAATAAGGTTCACCCAATTCTTTAACGAATGTTGGAGGATGACAATGGTAGACCAGCGAATAAAGACTGGAAAATCCCTCAGTTGAGACCAATTCCTCAGCGTACAACACTCCGTTTGGTTTACGGAAGGCAGTATGACGTTTATGAGGAATAGATCCTAATGTATGATAGATTGGCATAAATTAGAATTTATTGGTTTTATAATTGGTCCTGCAAAGTAAGTGTTTCTTAATTGGAAACTGAAATATGTTTATAAGGCTTTCTGTTATTGTTTTTTGGTTAAAAAAAAATGATAAGCAAAATTCCTTAATTTTGATTACCTGCTAACCTAATTATTATTTCATGAAACTAATTTCTTATAAAACGGAAGATCGAGAACATCTTGGCTTGTTTATTAACGGTCATGTATACAATCTGAATTCTTGCGATAAGCTAATCCCGGATCATATGAATGAGTTTTTGACTGGGGGTGAGGAATTAATGGAGCGGGCTATGAAGGTTAATGAAGAGATTAAATCCGGAAAACAAAAAGTAAAAGAAGAAATATTCTTTGAATTATTGGCTCCTGTACCACATCCAAGTTCTTGTCGCGATGGCTATGCATTCAGGCAACACGTTGCATCTGCAAGAAGGAACAGACGGGTTGAGATGATCCCGGAGTTTGATCAGTACCCTATTTTTTATTTCACGAACCATCATTCTATTCAGGGAATGGGTGATGTTGAATGTATGCCGGATCATTTTGAGAAACTTGATTTTGAACTAGAAGCAGCAATAGTTATTGGTAAAAAGGGAAGAAATATCAGGGCTTTTGAAGCTGATTCATACATAGCTGGCTACATGATTATGAATGATTTGAGTGCAAGGACATTACAGATGGAAGAAATGTTGCTCAATCTGGGTCCTGCAAAGGGAAAGGATTTTTCAACAGTGATCGGTCCGTGGTTGGTTACACCAGACGAGTTAGAGAAGTATAAAATACCTGCAAAATCCGGACATACTGGAAATGCCTATTCACTGGATATGAAATGCTGGGTTAACGGGAAGGAAGTATCCTCAGGCTCAATGGGTGATATGGACTGGACTTTTGCAGAGATTATTGAACGATGTTCTTATGGGGTGGATATTTTACCCGGCGACGTAATTGGTTCGGGAACTGTTGGTACAGGATGTTTTCTTGAATTGAACGGTACAGGCTTGCTCAATGATCCGGAATATAAAACACAATGGCTACAAGCCGGGGATATTGTTGAAATGGAAATTACCGGTTTAGGTCGATTAACAAACACGATCAGACAAGCGAATACAGACTGGTCTATTTTGAAATTAAAAAAAACAAATTAAAAGACAAATGATTAATGAACAAAGAATAGGGACTCTTGCATTGAAAAGAAAACATCTTAGTTCTGTTCTAATCATCTTTGTGTTCCTTTTTCCTTAATCTTATTTTATGCTAACCATAAACACTGCCGATCTCAAACCTGCAGAACTTCAGAGTTATCTTCAGTATGCAATCGCACCAAGGCCGATCTGTTTCGTATCGACTATTGATCAACAAGGGAATGTCAATCTGAGTCCTTTCAGTTTTTTTAATATTTTCAGCATAAATCCGCCCATCTGCGTGTTTTCACCTTCACGCCGGGTAAGGGATAATACCACAAAGCATAGTCTTGAGAATATTTTGGAAGTGCCTGAATGTGTAATCAATATCGTGAATTATGATATGGTTCAGCAAGTATCCCTGAGCAGTGTGGAGTATCCAAAAGGCGTAAATGAGTTTATTAAGGCTGGATTTACACAGCTTCCTTCAGACCTGGTGAGGCCTCCGCGAGTTGCCGAATCTCCTGTTCAGATGGAGTGTTTGATCAGGCAAGTTATTTCTTTAGGGGAAGATGCAGGTGCAGGTAATCTGGTTTTGGCAGAAATAAAACGCATCTACATCGACGAAAATATACTTGACGAATCCGGAAAAATAGATCAGGTTAAGATTGATCTTGTTGCACGATTGGGGGGAGATTGGTATTGCAGGGTTGGTTCTGAAAATTTGTTTGAGGTTGCAAAACCTGTACGTACTATTGGTATTGGAATTGACTCCATTCCTGAAGCAATCAGAAACTCAATGATCTTAACGGGAAACAATTTGGGTCAGCTTGGAAATGTAGAAAGCCTGCCATCTGATGAGGAGATTGCAGCCTTCGGATCAGATCCTGAGCTCCGGCAAATTCTTGATGCCACTATCGGAGATTCAAAAACGCGAGAAAGAGAACTGCATGTTCATGCTAAAAAGTTATTGGAAGCCAAGGATGTAAGTAAAGCCTGGAAGGTGCTTCTTAGCTAATCAGTTATCTGTTGACTGTTTCCGGGGCCTTTGGTCATGATATTCTCCATTCTCAATTATAAACTAATTTACAGTCCCAAAACCTGTTTCAACTTCGGGTATCCGGTTTTACTAACCGGAATTTTTTCTCCTGATTTTAGAATAGCAAGATGAGATTCCTTTTCATACGGGTCAATCCTTGTAATTTCATTAATCCTGACAATGTACGAACGGTGCACTCTTACAAAATCATCTTCTCCGAGCAGCTTTTCGAAATAGGCCATTGTTTTGTTTTTTAGAAAAGATCCTTCAGGTGTATGGATTTTTACATAATCATCATCCGCAGCAAGGAAAAGAATGTCATTTAAAGGAATAATTTTGATTTTTGTTCCTGTTTTAACTACTATACGTTCATTTCTCAGACTAGAGTTCTGAATATTGTCTAACAGTTGTTTGGTGTTTTGCCTGGCTTGGGTAAGCTGCTGTTGATCCATCCACTTCTGAACAGCTTTATCAAAGCGTTCCTTTGTAAATGGTTTAAGGAGATAATCCACAGCATGTTCCTCAAAGGCTTTTATGGCATATTCGTCAAAAGCGGTGGTAAAGATTACTGATGGTGGCTGTTCAATAAGTTCGAGCATTTCAAACCCATTGATCTTGGGCATTTGAATGTCCAGAAAGATCAAATCCGGTGCATGTTGGGCAATTGCTTTTACTCCTTCAAAACCATCATTGCATTCCTGTACAATCTCGAGATCAGGCCATGACTGGAGATATTCAATCACTACTGAACGTGCCAGAGGCTCATCGTCTATTAAAACTACTCGCATATTTATATCTGAGGAATTTTTACTATGGTTGTAAATATATGGCTATATGATATTGTTTCTAAAAGGTCGGTTCTCCCAAATAATAAATGCAATCTTCGTTTCACTCCGCTGAGTCCAAAGCCGGTTCCATGTTTGGGTCGGGTAGTATCCGGATCGTATGGATTTTGAACAGTTATCAGAAGCTCATTCTCCTGGCATTCGGCAAAAATGCTGATGGTAACTATACCAGTGGTGTCATAAAGACCAAATTTTATAGCATTTTCCACGATAGGCTGTAAAAGCATTGGGGGAAGTAATTTTGTTTTACTGGTATCGCTAAATGATATTTCAGTAGTAAGCCGGTGGCCAAACCTTACTTTTTCAATTTCGAGATACAATTGTAAGTGTTCTAGTTCGTCAATGAGTGAAACGGGCTGCTGGTCTTCTTTTTTAAGAGTCCCCCTAAGAAAATCTGACAATTGATGGATCATTTTTCGGGCTTCTTCTGGCCTGCTTCCTATTAAAGCCGTAATTGAATTTAAACTGTTAAATAGAAAGTGTGGTTGTAATTGTTGTCTTAAATTGTATAGCTCAGCATCTCTGGCCAGAGATTCAGCCTCGAGTTTTCTTTTTTCAGTTTCTTTCTGATCTTCTTGAGTATACCAGACCAAACTAATCATTGCCATTAGTCCGATAATTAACAGACCAATAAAGAATCGGATGGGTAGGGAATTATAGAGGAACTCAGCATAATGAGGATCATTTAAAATGATACTGTCAAGTACCCAGTTATTGATCAGTAGCCAAATAGTAGCAAGAATTGAGCAATACATCAGCATCAGCAGATATCTGTTTTTCTCAGGCCGGTAATATTTGAGATTATTTCCTATTATGTAGCATGAAATTGCAAGAAGTAAAATACTTATTGCACTATCAAGTATTGAAACTTGAAATGTGAATCCAAACCAAAGCAAAATTGCTGCCTGTGACAGAATACTGGCAACAACACACTGGACAATAACCAGTAAGATCTTGTTTCTTGACAAAACCCCATTGCTTGGGTTCAAACTATTAGATTGATTTTGAGGCACTTGCTTGTTGATTTTGGCTTATCAATAATGATTTTTGGTTACTCATTGCACTATATTCTTCGGTATCATTCGCTTCAAGAATATTGCAATGTATCTCAGATCCATCTTTTAGTTCATCAACCTGATCATGCTCAGTCATGTTAATGAAATCCCAACGAATAGGGGATTGATCTTTATTTTCTATAGCAAGTTTCTCATCATAGATCAACTTATGTGCTTTTTTTAGAGCTTCCTTTTCACCTGAGGCACTGATCAGTCTGCGTTGCTCATCACGTTGTGGCTGATGATTTCCATTACCACAGGTTATTCTGAAAATGAGTTTAGCGCCATACCAGTTCATAGCTTTATAATTTATTGGCAGATAGATACTGGGTTAAAAGATTGGGAGAAGTGAATTTAAAAGCTTTTGATATCTATTCCCCCAAATATTGATGTTCCCACAATGACCAGGATTTTATCCGGAATAGCATTCAGTTGCGGTGGCCGCTTATCTTCAATTCCACCAAAAATTGCAACCATTTCTGAGTGTATGGTCCAGTTTGAGGGAACAATAATCTTCGTTCCGCCAAATACCTGAACAACTTCAATTTTTGCTCTTCCTTTAAGGTCGGCCTGCATCAGATTGATCTCACATCCGCCAAAAAAATTGACAATTTCACCTCCTTGAAAATTCTTGGAGACTATATTCTTTTTCACCCCACCAAATACGGAAACAGATTCGATTTTGTCCTCAATCAATGGTCCGGAGCCAGGTCTTTCGCTTGTTACTTCGCTGAAGTTAGTGTCATTTTTTTCAGGTTCTACCCTTTTATCCCAGCTTGTAAAATCTTCAGTCTGAAAGCTTTTCTTGCGGCTAAATACCAGCCAGGTTCCAAGACCAATGATTAGAAAAGGCCAGAAAAATCTACTCAGTTCCATTTCGGGTATTATTTTATTACTCAGAAATAATGCCCCAATGGCAATAGGCATAAATGCAGAGGGACGGTCATATCCCTGACGAGAGCCAATGAAAACACCGATCAAAATCAGGAAAACAGGCCAGCTGAATATCCATGAGGGTATAAAGAAAATTTCTAAAGTTCGTAATAATAGTATGAAACCCAGTCCAAGTAAAACTAAGCCAACTAAGGCCTTACCTGATTTTTGATTTGAGCTGTTAAAATTTTGCATCACTATAATATTTGATTCAAAGCTAAAGGTTATGACCTATCGAAAAATACATATTAGGCGAGTTTACTACTCTTCTCGGTGAATGTCGTAAAAATGTCGGTGAAAAAATGAATTCAATTGAAAATTGAAAATTAACAATCAACTACTTCTAATTTATTCATTTGCTAATTTACTCCTGATATAAACATGTTTGATATTTCCTTTACCCGACACCCTCTCATCAAATTCGAATTTATTCAGATTCTTGATTAGTGGAAGAAGTTTAGGGTAATTGTAATTTCTTGAATCGAAATCAGGTTTTTTTTTCAGCAGTAAATTGCCAAGATTTCCGAGATATGCCCAACCATTCTCATCTTCCAGGTCTGAAATGCTATCACTGATTAGTTTAATAAGTTCCTTATCAATAGTATTCAGGGGAGCATTTTTTTTCTTTATAGGCTTCTTTGATTTTCTTGCTAGTGGGCTTTCATCCAATTGAGATTCCTCAGTACTGCTTTCTTCCGAACCCAGAATTTCTATGTAGATAAATTTATCACAAGCTGTTATAAAAGGGATTAGGGTTTTCTTCTCACCAATACCTATAACCATCATCCCTGCTTCCCTTAAGCGGGTGGCTAGTCTTGTAAAATCACTGTCACTTGAAACAATGCAAAATCCATCTACTTTACCGGAGTATAAAATGTCCATTGCATCGATAATCATTGCGCTGTCACTTGCATTTTTTCCTTTGGAATAACTGTATTGCTGAATAGGGGTAATTGCATTCTCCAGTAAAACCTTTTTCCAGCCTGAAACAGTTGGTTTTGTCCAGTCTGCATAAATTCGTTTAAAGGTCGGTGTTCCATATTTGGCAATTTCCTGAAACATAGGTTTTACATTTGCATAGGGTACATTGTCTGCATCAATTAGAACTGCGAGCCTAAGATCTTTGGTTATTTCCATGGTTTAAATTTTGTGACGCTTTAACTTAAAGGTATAGCTTTTAACATTAAGAAATTGCTGTTTTTGAAGCCTTGCATTCTGATATCTCATTATTCTTTGTATCATTGATCAGATTAATCTGGCATGTTAAAAATTGGAATCATCGGACTGGGAGATATTGCTCAAAAGGCCTATCTGCCAGTATTATGCAGTAAAGATCTTGAAATACATCTTTTTACCCGAAATCAGGAACGCCTTGTTCAGATCGGCAGACAATACAGAATAACCAATATTCATACAAGTCTTGATTCTATTCTGAAAAGCGGGATAAGCGGTGCGTTTGTTCATACTGCAACCGAATCGCACCTAAACATTATACAAACTTTGCTGTTGCATGATATTCATGTTTATGTCGATAAACCGATTAGCTACGATTATGCATCGTCAAAAGAAATGATTGATCTCGCCATTAGCAGAAGTCTGAATCTGATGGTTGGTTTTAACAGAAGGTACGCACCTGCTTATCAGGAACTGAAGCAGCTTGTTAATCCGAATATGATCATTCTTCAAAAGAATCGTCATTCATTACCGGGAGACATCAGGACCTTCGTTTTTGACGATTTTATTCATGTAATTGATACCATGAGATACCTTTTTGCCTTACCGGTCAAAGAAATTTTAGTAAGAGGGATGAAAAGGGAGGGATTATTGATTCATGTAATGATCCAGCTGATTGCTGACAATGGTTCAACCGCAATCGGAATTATGAACCGAGATTCGGGAACTCTTGAGGAAAAAATCGAGGTTTTTAGCAGTGAGGAAAAGAAGACGGTTATTAACATGACTGATTTAAGTACCATGCGTCAGAAGGTCAAAACTACAGCTGGGATAAGCGACTGGGAATCAACGCTTTCAAAGCGGGGCTTTGAAAATATTATCAAGGATTTTCTTTATACCCTTGAATCTGGTAATAAACCTCAGTTCAGTATGCAGGATGCATTGCTGACACATGAGATGTGTGAGAAGGTGGTTAGTCAATTGACAGTTGACAGTTGAGAATAGATAAGTAGGGCTGAACTACGCTATAACTCGCGGGTGTTACTTTACAAAATCGAAAAATTTTGCTCAAAAGCTTTATCTGACTAATGATAAGCGAAACATTTTGCCATTCGTACAACAAAATCAGTTTATTTATTAACTTTCCATTGATGAGAATTATCTTCCATAATCTCTCTTCCCCAAATTGGTAATTCGGCTTTCAATCTTTCTACAATTTCATTACAGGCATCCATTGCAGCTTTCCGGTGTGCTGAAGAGGTAAAGACAAATAAACAGATTTCACCGGCTACAATTTCTCCAAGGCTATGGTGTACATGCATACATGTGAGTGGGTATTTGGCAAAAATATCCTCCCTGATTACATGCATTTTTTCATTGGCCATATCTTCATAGGCAGTAAAATCAATGGCATGTACTTTGCCATTTTCAGTTTCATCAGCTCTTACCTGACCCAGAAAGATGCTGTGGCCTCCGATTGCTGTTTGAGTGCTATGTTTTTGGATACTTTCGGCAATAAATGCAGCAGGAATTGCTCCCTGATTAAATATGTTTTTTGGTTTTCTTTCTGCCATTTTAATACTAATTGGTTTTCTGCCAACCTGCAATACCATCTTTTAGACTATATATTTTTCTGGACTTACCAAAATGCTTTGATAAAATCTCAGCAGCACCTGCACTTCGTTTTCCACTCTGGCAAAAAAGAATAATTGTTTCCGCATGAATATCAGGGATTTGATTTTTTAAAACACTTAGAGGGATTTTGATATGTTTAAAATCTGTTATCTCCGGGGTTTCTCCGGCTTCCCTGACATCAACAAACTGAATGTTCTCGTTTTGTGTCATTCTTTCAAAATCTTTCTGATCCAGCTCATAGGCTGAATGGGCAGAACACAACCAATCGTAATTGAAATTCTTAAATACACTTATATTTTCTGGTATCATTTTCCTCGTTTCAGGGCTTGAGAGTAATTCTATCTCAAAAAAATGATTATTGAGGGAATTGTAAGTTAGTAAACGGTCGACAAGTGTTTTGCCAATGCCAGTAATCAGCTTAATCGTTTCATTGGCCATCATTGTTCCAATTATTCCGGGCAGCACACCTATTACACCAGCTTCTTCACAGTTTAAAACCTCTCCATCGTCAGGCGCTTCCGGAAAGACGTCTCGGTAATTTACTGCCGATTTTGAATCTGGCGGGTGATTAAAAATTGATAACTGCCCCTCAAACCGTGATATAGCACCATAGACAAGCGTTTTTTTTAGGATTACGCAGGCGTCATTAATCAGATATCTGCTTGCGAAGTTATCAGTGCCATCAAGCACAATGTCGAAGCCTTTGAAGATATCAGGAGCATTATTATTGTTAAGTTTTTCGTTGAACACGATAATCTCAATATCAGGATTAATCTGTTCAAGAACATCTCCGGCTCTCAAAGCTTTTGATAGGCCGATATCATGAACTGTGAATAAAACCTGTCGGTGCAGATTACTTAGAGAAACCAGATCAAAATCGACAATACCAATCCTGCCAACACCTGCACCTGCCAGATAAAGCAAAGCAGGGCAACCCAAACCGCCTGCACCAACAACAAGCACCTTCGCATCCTTTAATTTCTGCTGGCCAATTTCACCAAGTTCATTTAATGAGGTCTGGCGCTGGTATCTATCGTTCTTTAAGGGATTACTCATAATCAACCTCCTGAAAATGGGGGTAATAATGCGATATTATTGTCCCCAATAAGAATAGTTTTATCTTTTATGACCTTTCTGTTCAAGGCAATTGCATATTTCACATTGGCTATAAGAGGGTACATCTCATTTAATGTCTGAACCAGAGTTTCTGTGTCAGGGATATCATGAAGGGTCATCTCTGTTCTTCCGGTGATATCTGCGAGCTGGCCGAATAATGTAAGATGAACCTGCATATTATTCTTTTATATTTATGTAAAAATAAGCTTTATTCCGGCCAGCAGGAGTACAATAGCCAGGGTATTTTTCAAAATATTTTGATTGAATTTCAGGGAGCCGAAATAAGATCCACATAAACCTCCGGCAAAAGCTATTGCAACATAAAAAATCATATCCTGACTAAAATGAATGCCTTTGCTCAGGTGTCCGGCAAGACCTGAGAAGGAGTTGACAAAAATAAATAATGCACTAATGGCAGCAGTTTGTTTTTGATCCGCCCATTTTAAAAGAAGTAAAACCGGTGAGAGAATGATGCCTCCACCAATTCCAATCAGTCCGGAGAGAAACCCAATTGATGATCCAATCAGAATGGAAAGTGCAATATTGTTTTTCTTAATCTCTTCTGTTTTGAAATTTGCAAAGAAAAGGAATCGGATTACCGGAATAAGTAAGAGCAAACCCAGGAATTTTTTATAGAAATCAGCTTCAATACTTATCAATCCGCCCAAAAAAGCCAACGGTACAGATGCTATAGCCAGAGGCAGAAAAATTTGCCATTTAAAGTGCTTTCCCCGGTAGAACTGGTAAAATGAGGTAATGGAAACAAATAGGTTCAACAGCAGTGCACTAGGCTTCATCACCTCAGGTGATATGGCATAAATTGCCATTAGGGCAAGGTAGCCGCTGGCTCCGCCATGACCTACCGAAGAGTAAAGAAAAGCAACAATAAATAAAAGAATGTAGAAGATATAAATACTTTCCATTTGATTAGAATGATGGTAAAATATGGATTTCTATTTCATCTCCGGCCTTGAATTCTGATTGCTCTGATTTGAGTTCGATCAGGCAGTTGGCCTTTGCAAATGAACTAAGCCTGAATGATTCCTGAGCCTTAAGTTCTCTTACAGTTTTGCCATTGTAATATGCCTTGAGAAAATGAGTAATGCCTGAAGGTTTGTTTATGTCTGATTCCAGAACCGCATTCAGCTTTACCATTTCTTTTTGCCTGTTACTAAGTAATCCAATTGCAGGATACACATATTCATAAAAGCAGGTTAATACCGATGCTGGATTTCCCGGTAAACCGAAAATGTATTTTTCATCTTTTTTTCCAAAGTATATCGGTTTACCTGGTTTTTGCCTTATTTTATGAAATACCTGATCTATTCCATTTGCATCTGCTGCACGAATTACAAAATCATAATCGCCAACACTTACTCCACCAGTAAGTAAAACCAGGTTACTTTTTTGCATGGCTATTGCCAAAACTTCAATTAAAATCTTAAGATCATCTTCGGCAGAAAACACATCAACATTTAATATTCCTGCCTCTTTGAGTGCAGCATTTAAAGCATAAGAATTAGATTCATATACCTGCCCATAACTTAGTGCTAATCCCGGTTGTTGGAGTTCATTTCCTGTAAGGATAATGCTGATTGTTGGTGCAGGATAAACCATAAGTTCATGGATGCCCAGGCCTGCAAGAAAGCCAATTGCCGTAGCGTTTAATAAATGACCCTTTTCGAGGGCAATTTCACCTTTTTTAGCCTCGGATCCCTGAATTCTTACATTCTGTCCGCTAACTAAGTTATTGTCCTTTATAATGAGTTTACCGTCTTGTATGCCAACCTTTTCCTGCATCACAACCGTATCTGCTCCATCTGGTACTGCAGCGCCGGTAAAAATCCGCCGGGCTTCATCTGATTTTAAAGGATTCAGTTCAGTTAGTCCGGCCTGAACCATACCTTCAATTTTAAGCGCCTCGTTTTTCTTCCATCCTTGGTAATTTATGGCGTAACCATCCATGGAAGATTGCATGAAAGGGGGAACATCCGTTAATGCAAAAATGTCTTCTGCAAGGATCAGGCCTGCTGCTGAACTGATCGAAACTCTTACAGGATCAGGAATTTTAATATTTTCCCTGATTAATTTTCTTGCATCCGTTACCTCAATGAATTCTGGCGGCATAACATGTTAATTTGTGGAACAAAACCGAAAATCTTTAAAATAGACAGCCACAACCGAGCCGAAAAGCTCATCCCCCAATACTGATCATACTTCTGTTATGAAGGTCTTCTGTATGGATCTTTTCAAAGTCCTTGGTAAACTGTCCACCAAGTTCTTTTGCTTTTGAACCAATGCTGTCCTTAATCAGAGGCAGCACATCTTCACCTTTTCTGAGAGCCGTAAGCAGGTCGGTTTCCTCCTTAGAAAAGAGACAATTTTTCATTTTTCCATCAGCCGTAAGCCTCATTCGGTTGCAACCTGCACAGAATGGAGCGCTCATGGTACTGATTATAGCAAATGTTCCTGAGTGGCCTTCGATAGTATATTTTTTTGATGTATCGTGTACATCACCCTTCAGTGGAGCAGGATTGAATTTTTTACTGATTTCATCCAACATTTCTTTCCATGTAAAAACCTGATTACTTGTCCAACGGTTACCTTCAAATGGCATGAACTCTATGAACCGGACATGAACCGGGGTGTATTTTGTCCAGGCGACAAATTCATTGATTTCATGATCATTCATACCTTTCATAACCACTACATTCACTTTAACATGAAAGTTTTTGCTGATCATCAGATTAATGTTATCCATTACCTTTTTGAAGCTGTCTCTTCGGGTAATGATGTTGAATTTATCTGAGTCGAGTGTGTCAAGGCTGATATTCAACGAACTGACTTTCGCTTCTTCAAGTACGTCTACGAAATCATGAAGTCGGGTTGCATTTGTGGTCAGGGTAAGTTTTACAGGTAGTTTTGAAAGGCGGAGAATAATATCTGCTGCATCTTTTCTTACCAATGGTTCACCACCGGTGAGACGAATTTTTTTAACGCCGTTCTCAACGAAAAGTCTGGCCAATGTTTCAATTTCATCAGGCTGCATCAGCCTTGAATGTGGGGTAAATTCATAATCTTCCTCCGGCATACAATAGAAGCAACGCAAATTGCAATTGTCTGTAAGAGAGATCCTCAGATAATCATGAACCCTGTCAAATGAATCAATAAGCATGTTTAAAAGTACACTATTTCACTAAATTTCTATAATCTTCAATTGTATCAATATCAATACCGCCCTTTGCGAAATAAATCGTCTCTATGGATTCTGCGTATTGTTTTATAAGAAATTTTGCTCCTCTATCTCCATCAAGCATTGAAAGTTCATTGAAATGTACTTTATGAAATAGGGCTGGAGTACCCTTGATATTTTCGTAGGTGCTGGCTACAATAGAGCTGCCTGTTTCTTTCTGTTTTCTGATCAATTCTCTTAATAATTTGGCATTGACAAAGGGCTGATCGCAAACCATCAGTATCACAGCTTCTGTTTCCGGAATTAAATGATACAGTTTATTGATCCCATAAACTACAGAAGAGGCCATTCCACTTTCCCAATTTGGATTTTTTACTACAGTCAATTCTGAAGGATCAAGGCTTGACTCAATTTTTTCTATTTCTGAACCTAGCACAACAAGTATTGGCCCGATATTACTTTCGGTGGCAATATCAATGGTATGCTGCAACAGGTTTTTTCCTTGGTAGGATAACAACTGTTTCGGACTACCTAGTCGCGCTGAGCGGCCCGCAGCCAGAATGATGATTGCATATTTCCCTCTGTGCTTTTTTGAAGTCATTGCTATTTAGTTTCTGAGATGTATGGGTGATTTTCTATCTCTTAAATAGCTTCCATCTCTTCCAGAAAGCGCTGCAAGTATGCCCGCAGCCAGGGATAAAGCGATTTCTTCCGGGTTAACTGCTCCAATATCAAGTCCCAAAGGAGCGTATATCCTTGCCAACTGAATTTCGCTTAAAGCAATTCCTTCCTGATTTAACTCAGCCCAAATTCTCTCCGAACGGACTCGCGGTCCGAGCATGCCAATATACACAGCGGATGTATTTAGTACTTTTGGGAGATTTTTTTTATCTGTTTTAAAATCGTGTGACATTAGAATAATCGCAGTATGATGATCAATTATAAGTTCGGGGAATTCTGCAGGTGCCCTGATTTCATCGGCTATGCTTTTTATAATTGAGTTGATTTTGATGAGTTCAGCAACAATAGTAACACGCCAGCCTAGCTCTTTAAACAAACGACTCATTGGATATACATCGTACTGATGTCCCATTAAAATCACATGGATCTCCGGAGGTAAAATCTCAATGAAGAAATCCGCCTTTTTGCCTTGCTCAATTTCAAGACTGTACGGTGCTGATTTTTTATCAGATATCTCTTGCTGGATCTGATGATCTAATTCATCTTCAAGCATGCTGTTTTCGAAAATATTCAGACTAGCTGCGCCAATATATTTTATAACTTGCCCGGTTTTAACTGCGCCCCATTCCCCGTTTAAATTTGTGATGGTCAGCAGTACATTCGTTTCTCTGTTATCAAGAATGCAAGATCTTAATATTTCTATCTGATTTTGAGGATCGTTGAAATCCAGAGGGCAGAATAATACATCTATAATTCCATTACATCCCAAACCGACCCCAATTTGATGTGGATCATCTTCACTGGTATCATATGTAATCAAAGTTGGACGTGAACTATTTATGGCAAGACGAGCTCTTTTTAAAGCATCCCCCTCAAGGCATCCTCCACTGATGCCACCAATCCAGGTGCCGTTATCCATTACCAGCATTCTGGCTCCGGTACGTCTGTAGGAGGAGCCTTCTACCCGTACAACTGTGGCCAATGCAGCATGTTGAGTTAACTTATCTATCTCATCATAAGCCTTAATTATTGATTTAATTTCTTTCATTATACAATATTATTTATCCTTATGATTAAATATCGTTCTGATGTTATGAATCTAAGGATTTGAGATTTGGCTCTGACTTGAAATTGCATTATTTATTAAAATATAATTTAATATGAACTTGCCATAAAATCTAAAAACCTCATACCTGCTCGCTGGTAGGGAAACATAGCATTTTATGGCTGCCAACTTCCATTTTAGAAACGTATAGCCTCGAAGCTTCGCTTCAATTGGTGTAATTTACCATCTATGTTTCCTTTAAAGCACACTATAAATTAATCCATGTGGTTAAATTTTTGATAGTTAGATGTTGTTTATATGTTGAACGTTGAACTTGCTTTAATTTAAATGAGCTAACAAAAATCTTAATTTTTTTTTTAGGGGAGGCACATTATTTACTGCAGTTTTTATGTTTTCGTTTTTTTTTAATATGGGCAAAATAATAATCCCAAATGTAATCAGGCTTTGGCATAAGCTCTTGGCGGGGATGATTATGGTATGAAAATGTATGTCTTTATTATTCTCAAAACTGGAAGCTATTTTCCTGCCAAGAATCTTGGTGACAGTTTGTTTTTGGGGCATACGCAAAAGATGAATCGACTTGCAGAACTGATGAAGTAGAACGACAAAAATTATAGGGTCATATTTATTTTGAATGCATCCACTATTGAAGAGGGTCGATTATTGGTGGATTCTGAACCGGCTGTTCATTCAAAATTATTGGAGGCTGAAATTTCAATCGTAAGGATATGCTGACTTACATTTTAAAAGATATTTTTAAACATTTTATTTTTACCGGACAACAGTGATATTCTATTAATAAAATGAGTATTAATACTCATTGATAAACACCATAAAAAAAAATATGTTTGAAGTGTTAGCATAATACATTTTTTATATTATTGTGAGTTCCAACACATAAATATTTGAAAATCAATAGCTATACACATAGATTAACCATACTCGGCTTTAAAAGATGAGTAGAATATGAATCAAATATATTTAATCTAGTTTTTGGATGATGTTTAAAATAATCGTTAGAAGCTATGAAAGGTTGGATTTCTAAACTGCTTCGATATATGTCGGGTTTACATTACATCAGTAAAGTGTTCCAGTAGAAATTTTATGTCAAGCTTATCATCTCTGCTAATTCCTTCCTTTTTCAGTAAAACTACTGAATTACAAACCAATATTCAATATAAAATAGAGTTAAATTTTAAGGCTACAGTACAGGCAGTTTACTTAGAAAAAAATCAATTTCGTATCGAGCGGTTTTATTCAAATTTATGGGTTAGAGATGTACCTACATCTATTAAAAATTTAAAATCTATTAAATTAAAAGTATTTATAAATACTTCAAATCTTAATTATAAAGGTGAAGTCATTTTATCAATTAATATTGATAATAATCTGGTTTCTCAAAAAACTTTTTCACTTGATTTTGATCAAAATTATTCGGAATGGTTGATTTTGAATTATGATTTTGAATAATTTCTAAGTTGTTTTCTTGACATGATTTTGATTTCACCCCTCCTTTCCATAGTTTAAAATCAGAGACAATTGTTAGTCTTGGTATGCAGCTTGAGTGACCACACATCCTAGGTTCACATTTAGTTTTGGTACTAAACTCTTTTTTATTCAAAGTGTCTTCCCATGAGTCATCGTCTTGAATTAAAATCGCCTTTTTTAATCCTCCATGTGCTTTTTTATTGTATTCAAATGAATTTTGGGGTAAATTCGTTTTGTTGCATTTCTTATTAAGATAATTTTTCATCAGAAAATACTATTGATCTGATTATTAACCAGGATTGGCTTGATTCATCCTGTAATTATTTATTGTAGAATTATACGGGCCTAAGCAAAGCTAAATTTATAATGCTCGATTTTATGATTGGAGTACGAATCCAGGCTTAGGTTTTTCTTGAGGGACATTTGATGAATGTTCTTGTAAAATACTTTAAAATAGTTGCTTCGACCGATTTGGAAGATTACTTTGATTCAGATTTTAAGATAACAGAGATCAATTTAAATCGCTGTTCGCTTTGATCGAATCCAATCATAAATCAGAAACTTGGGTCCACCTTTAATTTGGGATGTATAGATTCCAGTTCCACCAGAACATAGGTAAGAAAATAAACATGCGATGCCGATGAAAAAGATACTGTCTATACCGAAAAGTTCAATTCCAAGAATGATAGATGCAACAGGAGTATTGCTTGCTCCGGCAAATAGTGCCACAAGACCCATTCCAGCCAATAGTGCCATTGGGAGGGGAACGAACCAAATTAATACGTTTCCAAGTGTAGCACCAATAAAGAATAGTGGGGTAACTTCCCCGCCTTTGAATCCTGCACCAATTGTGAATGAAGTCAACAGAATCTTCAAGAGAAAATCGTATGAATTAAGATCAGTTTTGAACGCACTTTCAATCATCGGTATACCTAATCCAATATATTTTTGGCTCCCCATCATCCAAACAGCTACAGCGATAAAAATTCCACCAATTAAAGGGCGGAAAGGGGCATAGTTTATCTTTTTAAAAACAGCAGAAAAGAAATGGTTTGTCCCGGTGAAAAGCATAGCTGCAAGTCCGAAAATTATCCCTGCCAGAATTGCCCATAACATGTTCTCAATACTCATACCAGGTACAAAGGGGATATTGTACTCGGTATGACTAACATTCCAGGCTGAACAAGTATAATCTGCAAT
>CAMBFY010000006.1 GCA_945865415.1 Sphingobacterium thalpophilum | reverse complement strand
GCTTTAAATCAGTTTGAGCCAAAGCATTTAACGCTCCATAAAGGATTGAAATAAGTCCGATTAGACCAATCCACCAGGCAGATTGAACAGCAGAATCAGGAAAGATGCTCACGCAAACTCTAAGGATACCATAACCTCCAACTTTCAGCAGGAGACCTGCCAGAATAATTGAAACAGGAGTTGGGGCCTCTACGTGTGCATCTGGTAACCAAGTATGTAGCGGAACGATTGGAACTTTGATAGCAAAAGCGATAAAAAGTACAATAAAAGCGAGTAATCGGGCAGAAATTCCCAAAATACTCTGCCCAACAATGGCTGAAAAGATAGACTCTGGAATATAATTCTGCGGATTCATCATAAGAATCATGTTAAAGGTGTGGTTCCCTGTAGCAGGATTCAAAACAGAAAAATACAATCCGATAATTACAAGCAGCATGAATACCGAACCAAATAAGGTGTACAGAAAAAATTTAATAGCCGCATATTCCCTTCTTACTCCACCCCACATCCCTATCAGGAAATAAAGTGGCAACAGCATCAATTCATAAAAAATATAAAAAAGGAAGAAGTCAAGAGCACAAAAAACCCCCATTACCGCCGTGTTAAGCAAAAGAAATAAGGAGAAATATGCTTTTAAATTGGTTTTAATTTCCCAGGATGCCAGAGTGGCAACAAACATCACCAATGCAGATAACATTAAAAATGGCATGGATAAACCATCTATGCCCAGGAAATAATCGATTTCAAGTTTGCCTATGCTTCCAAGATCAAGGCGGATCCACGATAATTTTTCAATAAACTGAAACTCATCTTCTTTATTTATGCCTGCCGCAGATTTATTGAAATTGACATAGATAAACAAACTCAAAAAAAATTGAATCAAACTGACAAAAAGGCTAATGTACTTAAACCTCTGATTAAAGCCCGAGGGAAGAACCAGAATCAGCAAGGCTGCTGCAATTGGCAGAAATATGAGTATCGATAGCAAATTCATATTGAGTCTCCAAAAAATAAAATTACGGACATGAACAATTGAAATAATCTCATATCAGATAGCTTAAAATAAAAAATGATAGTACAAAGAGTAACATTGTTATGAGGTATTGTTGTAATCTGCCCGATTGAAAAGTTCTAAAAAACCGGCCAAGAAGTACTGATAATAATCCGCTTGCATTCACCAGACCATCAATAACTTTTCTATCAAACCACTGAGCCATGGAAGATAATATTTTAGTAATAGTTGCCGTACTGATCACTAAACCATCGATCACAACACAATCAAACTGATAGATGATATGGGCCAGCTTTCCAACTGATTTGACAAACATAAAATCATAAATCTCATTAACAAACCATGCCCTGTTTGAAATCTGATAAAGCAAGGAGCCAGAAGTCAATTTTGAACCTTTATCAAGGACATAGATTTTATATGCAAACACGATCAATAAAATTGAGCCTGAATTAATAATCAAAGGTACCAGCCAGTGAAAAAAACTAATTTCTTTAATTGCAGATAACTGAAACCCCTGCCAGAGCCATGAAGTTTCAAAAGAAGCAGGATTAAAAGCAAAGACTATAAAAGTGCAAAAAAATGATAGAATGATTAAAACATAGGTCATTGAACCAGGAGAATCACGTATGTTCGCTAGTTTATCAAACTGAATTTCGCGGGGTTCTGCAAAAAAGACTCTGAATATAAGTCTGAAAATATAAAAAGCGGTCAACCACGATGTCAACACCATAATCCAGGGAAGAGTAACAAACACGCCATCCCGTGAAGCAGCCCATTCGAATGTTCTAATAAGAATGGAATCTTTAGAAAGAAAACCTGAGGTTAATGGTAATCCAACGAGAGCCGCTGAGGCAAAACACATCCCTAAAAATGCAAAAGGCATTCTTTTCCTCAATCCACCCATAAAACGGATATCCTGATAATCGAAACTATGACTATTATTTATACTGTAATGATGCAGCTGATGAATGACTGACCCAGCAGCAAGAAACAAAAGACATTTAAAAAATGCATGTGTAGTTAAATGAAATATGCTCTCTGAATAAGCTCCAATTCCTAAAGCCATAACCATAAAGCCTAATTGAGAAATTGTGGAATAAGCCAGAATTCGTTTGATATCGTTTTGAGTTAATGCAATCGTAGCGGCCATAAATGCCGTAAATGCACCAATCCAAACCATTACATCCAACACCAGAGGATCAAAAACAGAATAAACACGGGCTATAAGGAATACCCCGGCGGCAACCATGGTAGCTGCATGTATGAGCGAAGAAACTGATGTAGGTCCCTCCATTGCATCCGGAAGCCAGGTATGTAGTGGAAATTGGGCAGATTTAGCCATTGCACCAAGAAAAAATGAAAAACCAGCTATGCTGAGCCATATGGCAGGCATTTGTCTTGAACCACTTATCCATAAATCATTTTCAATAAAAGAAGAACTTAACAAACCCCCATCTCCAAAAAGACTGATCAGGTCAAGTGTTTGAAACTGGGTATAAATAATCAGGATTCCGGTCAAAAAACCCAAATCACCAATTCTGTTCATGATAAATGCTTTTTTGGCCGCTTGCGATGCCGCATTTTTACTAAACCAAAAACCAATTAGGAGGTAGGATGAAAAACCAACCAATTCCCAGAACAGATAAATTAATAATAAACTATCTGAAATTACCAGGCCAATCATAGAAAAACAAAACAAACCCAAATAGGCCCAATACCTATTTAAATTAGGGTCATTCTTCATGTATTCACGTGAATAAATATGAACCAAAACTGAGATACCGGAAACCAGTAGCATCATGAGAGCACTCAGATTATTCAAGAGTATCCCAGCGAAAAACTCAACTCTACCTATCTGAAACCAGGATATTTGAAAATGTTCAGGTTCGGCGTTCCAGATTTGTAAAAACAGGTGCAGCGCCAAAAGAAAAGACAATGAAATGGATGCTAATGCGAAATTGGCACCTTCCTTCCTATTAAAAGAAAGTATAGAAACAAACGAAAAGAAAGGCATTATTGCTACCAATAGGGCAATTAAACCAGTATTTTCTACAAAGTTTAGTACTTCCATTAATCCTTTAAAGTATCAGTTTTAGTTGGGTCTATTGACTTGAAATATTTGTATACATTTAAAATGATAGCCAGCGCTACAGCTACTCCCGCCGCCGCAAGAACAATTGCGAATAAAGCAAACATCTGCCCACCACCGGATATTTTATCATACTTTCCAAATGCAACAAAATTCAAAACTGCTGCATTGATCATAAACTCGATACCTATCAGAATTTGAATTGCATTTCTTTTGGTCAGCACTGCGTATAAGCCTATACAAAACAGGCTGGCACTGATTAACATAAAGTGTTCAACCGGAATCATTCTTTACCCCCCTTTCTTGCGAGATGTGCTGCACCAATCAATACCATCAAAAGAAATATAGAAAGTATTTCAAAAGGAAGCAGATAAGTTGTCATGATATAAATACCTATTTGATTTGCGGTGTTATCATTTGAATTGATCGGTAAACTTTCCTGCATCCATGATAATTGGTTAAAATCAGTTTTGATTATAACCGTAAACAATATAAACAGGAATAAAAGACTTGTTAAAATTCCGGCAAAATGATTGACTTTGAAGCCTGAAACTACTGGCTTTATACTATTAAGTAATTCCCTGCTGGATAACATAAATGCAAAAAGCATGAGCACTAATACTCCTCCGGCATAAATAACTACCTGTGTCAATGCAATAAAATCAGCCAAAGCAAATAAATACAGTGCCGCAAGGGAAAAAAGTGTGACAAAAAACAGAAAAATACTTCTCACCAAATTTCTCATCAGTACAACCCTTAGTGCGGAAATCAACACAGAAACAGCAAAGAAATAAAATAGAATCTGTTCTTGTCCCATGATCAATTTTGGATTTTCTGTTGCATCGCAGCTTCCTTTGCTGCCAATCGCTCTGCGTTAAGTTTTTCGATGGCAAAGCGTTTATCGGAAGCATCTTCCGGAGTCATTTCTGAAAACTTATAAATCATTCCCTTTAAATCAGGCATGCTCCTATCGTAGGTATCCGTCATAACAAGGCACTCGGTAGGGCAAACAACGGTACACAAACCACAATACATACATTTTGCCATATCTATATCAAACTTTGCGGCATAAAGACGCTTTGTTGTACCATCTGAAGTTTTTCCGATCGCCTCGGTAGCTTTGATGCTCTCGATATCAATACAATCAACCGGACAAATTTTGGCGCAAAGATCGCAAACAATACAATCATCCATTTCAACATCCAATTGATACCTTCCAAGCTCAGGTACCGGTAATTTCTGATGGGGATATTGGATGGTTGTAATTCCACTGTGCTGTAAAAAATAATCCTTGTCTGTAATGGATATCACTTTCCTGCTTTCTCTTGCAGCAAAGAAATGAGCCATTGTCAGGCCTAATCCTTTAAAAACAGTTTTGAATGCATGAAATACCTCTCTTACCATAGCATAGGTCAAAAAATCTAAATTCTATTTATTTTTATTGCATAACTCCAAGCCGCCATAATCCAGAGACAAGCATACACAAAAACGCAAGCGGAGTTAGAACCTTCCAGCAAAAACTCATAAGCTGATCCACCCTTAATCTCGGAAGAGTCCACCTGATCCATATCTGTATTGCCACTACTAAAAGTGTCTTAGTTAGAATCCAAAAAAATCCCCAGACCATCCCATTGGTCCAAGTAGCTAATTTTGCTGAACCTATATTGGGTAGCGGACTATTCCATCCACCTAGAAATAACACCACACCTATAATCCCAACAAGAAACATCATGGAATATTCAGCAAGAAAAATAAATGCAAATCTAAGTCCGGAATATTCAACATGAAATCCTCCAACCAGTTCAGATTCAGCCTCCGGAATATCAAACGGAGCACGATTACATTCTGCCAGTGAGGCTATAAAGTAAATGATATAGGCAAGAATCAGATGTGGAGCCTGAAAAATGTTCCAGGCAAGAAAGCCGCCAATAGACTTGATTTCCCAGATCCCTAGAAAATAAACAGAATCAGTGCTGAGTAAACCCTGTTTCATAGAAATTTCCTGGAGATTCAGACTCTGTGAAATCATAACAGCAGAAATAAGCGCTACACCTGCAGGAATCTCATACGATATCATCTGCGCTACAGAGCGCATTGAACCTAAAAGTGCATATTTATTATTTGAGCCCCAACCTGCCATTAAAATTCCTAGAGTCTCTATTGATAGGACGGCAAAGATATAATAAAGACCCAGATTGAGGGATGAAGGAATGATGCCGGGCGCCCATGGCAATGCCGCAAAGCCAAGATATACAGAAACAAAAATTATTATTGGAGCGAGTGTAAATAATATTTTATCAGCTGCTGTGGGAATAATAAATTCCTTTTGAAGCATTTTTACAATATCTGCAAATGCTTGCAGGGTACCATATTTTCCGACCTCCATCGGCCCAAGGCGGTCCTGAATAAATGCGGAAATTTTGCGTTCGGAATACACAGCAAAAAGAGTAAACAAAGCTGTGAATGCAAATAATGCGGTAGCAACTAATACATATATCAAATAGAAGGTCAATTTACCGGGCTTATGAACGCAAACTTAAGTATTATGCTTATAAAAGCATACTAAATCTATCTATTAATAAGAATTTAAATTAATCCCATATAGGTTTATAGGAGAGATGAATCTTTTCACCAAAAAAAAGCCTTGTGCTCTTTGCAAAAGATGGTGTAAAATCTGAAACAAAAAACTGATGACGCTTTGCAGGACCATCATTGAGTAAATTAAGCTTTGTGAGTCGTTCCTTCAGGTATCCGGCTACGATCTCTGCGGTATTGATGATATCAAGTTTATCCCCGTAAAATGAAGATATTTCTGGCTTTATCAGAGGGTAATGGGTACAGGCAAGTATCAAACTATCTATTTTTTTTAGCTTTGGTGATGTCAGGTAAGAATTAATAACTGTTTTACTGATATTATTATTAAAAAAACCCTCCTCAATCATTGGTGCTAATAAGGGTGTGGCAAGTGAAGAAACCTCGATAGTGGGATCTATAATCTTGAATTTCTTTGCGTAAATATCTGAGCGAATTGTTGATTTTGTTGCTATAACTCCTATTTTTTTATATTTCCCATCGCTTACCATCAGATTTACAATCGGATCTATCACATTGATAATCGGGACTTTATCCCCAAGAAAATGAACTAATTCATGGTAGGCATGTGCAGATGCTGTATTACAAGCAATGACAATTAGCTTACAATTTCTATCCAGTAAGAACTTAGCAATTTTTAGACTATAAAATTTGATAGCTTCGGGTGATTTATCCCCGTAAGGCATATGAGCAGTATCTCCAAAATAAATAATTTGTTCATTTGGAAGGATTTTCCGAATGGCATTTGCAACCGTAAGGCCACCGATTCCGGAATCGAAAACTCCAATAGGAAGTGCTGAACTCATAACTCAAAAATAGAATAATATATCGAGCAGTTACATTGAAATTTTTGAACAAAAAAAATGCGAAGTGAATACCTCGCATTTTTTTAAATAATATAAACCTTATTTAGCTGCAATTGCGATACCTAATTTGGTTTTTACATCATTCATTATATCAGTTCCTCCGTCAAAATATACTACTCCAGGCTGAGAAACATCAAAAATATAAGCAAAGCCCTTTTCTTTAGCAATTGCTTTTACGGCTTCTTCTGCCTTTTTAAATACAGGCGAATAGATCTCAGAACGCTTTGTAGTCATTTCTTCCTGCGCCTTTTCCTGCTCTTCAGTAATGCGTTTTTCCAGATCCTGAATAGTTCCTCCAAGTGTGGTTAATTCTTTCTCTAAGGTAGCTCTGTTTGCTTCACTTAATGTTTTGTATTTTTCCTCATATGTGGTAACCATTTTCTGGCGCTCGGCACCCATCAACTCAAGTGAGGTTTGTTTTGCCTTAGCAAAAGTCTGAAAACTAGCATCAGCAGTTTTCATTTCAGGCATTGATTGTAATAGATCAGCCGAATTAATATGACCAAATTTTTGCTGAGCACTTGCAGCACTAACTGCAAAGAATAATCCGAATGCAACAACTCCTATTTTAAATACTTTTTTCATTTTTTGTATTCTGTTATTTGTTTATAATTAAAAAAACCTATTTACTTATTGTACCGGGCTTATAACCTAATCTGGTAATTACATCATTACTTTTGTCTAAACGCGGACTTGCATACATTAGTGTGATCTCGCTGTTTTTATCAAATATCATATCCAGTTGTTGAGATTCGGCGACAGCCTGGACTGCCTTCGAAACACGATCCTGAATAGGTTTAATTAATTTTGTACGAACCTGGAAAAGTTCCCCTTCGAAACCGAATTTAAGCCTTTGAAACTCTTTAGCTTCATTTTCCTTTTCAATTATTTCATTTTCCCGAGTTTTTCTCATAACCTCTGTCAACAAAACCTGATCAGCCTGATAAGCTTTAAAAAGACCCTCAATAGCAATAAATTTAGAATCAACCTCCTTTTGCCATTGTAAAGAAAGGGCATCCAGTTGCTTTTGAGATGAATTATATTCAGGTATGTGCTTCAGAATATAATCACTGTCTACATACGCAAACCGTTGTGCATAGGCTCCTAAAACTGTGAAGGCTAATAACAATGCAATTATAAGAATTTTTTTCATAAAACTTAATTAAATCCTCCGTTCAGTGCTTGGGAAATACTGAATGTAAAAGCTTGTCTTCCACTATCAGGTAATCCAGGTATCTTATCAAAAGGAAAACCATAATCAATCCCAAGAAGTCCAAAAATAGGTAAAAATACTCTTGCTCCAATACCTGCGGTGCGTCTGACGTTAAATGGTGCAAAATCACGGAACGAACTCCAGGTATTTCCTCCTTCAGCAAAAGCCAGAACGAAAATTGTAGCAGTCTGACTGGCTGTTATTGGATGTCTTAATTCCAGAACATATTTATTGAACAAGGGACTACCTGATCCCTGGGCAATAGTTGGATTAGAGCCCGCAGGAATTACCGCATTATTAGCATAACCACGCATTGCAATGATCTCAGATCCCTGAAGAAAATCAAACCCCTGCATACCATCCCCTCCAAGTTTAAATCTTTCAAAAGCCGATTGCCCAACCGCTTGATTATAAATTCCCAGGAACCCAAATTGCGCCTGAGCCTTGAGAACTAGCTTTCCGTAGATACGCTGGAACCACTGCGACTCAAATTTCCATTTATGATATTCTGTAAACCTGTACTTATCCTTATCAGTTGCGATTGCATAATTCTTATTGTTAAGTAAGGAAAATGGAGGTGTTGCCTGTACTGTCAGCTTTAAATTTGAACCTGTAGTTGGAAAAATTGGTGCATCAACAGAATTCCTGCTGAATTCCTGTGTCAGGTTAAAATTGTAGGATGTACCTGAGGAAAAAATAAATCCACTAAAGTTATTCAGAATATATTGCTGAAGATTAATTGAAGTATTGGCCTGGAAATAATCATCAGGCCATTTCAAACGTTTACCTAAACTAAAGGTCAAACCATTCAGGCGAATCTTCTGCTGATTAAAATCCTGATTACGAAGACCGTTTGATTGCAAAGAGGTAAATGCGCTAACTCCGAAGTAAATAGGTTTCTTTCCTCCAAGCCATGGTTCAGAGAATGAAAAATTATAGGACTGATAGAATTTACCATTTGTTTGCCCCCTAATACTCAGTCTTTGTCCGTCTCCTTTTGGCAATGGTTTCCAGGCACTTTTATTGAAAATATTACGGGCAGAGAAATTATTAAAAGTTAATCCCAGGGTACCCACAACACGTCCTCCACCAAAACCTCCGGATAACTCAATTTGATCAGAAGGCTTTTCTACCACATTATACTCGATATCTACTGTACCATCATTAGGGTTAATATTGATTGGTTTGGGATCAGTTTTAGTATCATCAAAATTTCCTAACTGTGCAATTTCACGGGTACTTCTTACAATAAGCTCTTTGGAAAATTTCTGTCCCGGTTTTGTACGAATCTCTCTTAAAATTACCCTATCATTGGTTAACTCATTCCCTTTAACCCTGATATTATTAATTGTATACTGCGGCCCTTCATACATTCTCAATTCGAGATCAATGGTATCGCCATAAACTTTGGTCTGAACCGGATCAACATTAAATGTCAGATATCCATCGTTCATGTAGAGTGAAGATATATCATCTCCTCCGGGACTGCTGGTTAGTTTTCTTTCAAGTTTCTTCTCACTAAAGACTTCACCTTTATTGACAGCCAAAATAGTTTCCAGAACTTTGGTAGAATATTTAGCATTACCTGCCCAGGTTATATTTCCAAAATAATATTTAGGCCCCTCATGAATATCAATTTTTACACCGATAGTACTTTTTCCGGTTCGATAGGTAGTGTCTTTAACTATCTCCGCATCGCGATAACCTTTTTCTTGCATTTTTTCTACAAGTTTTAGCTTATCCTCATCATATTTATTCTGAAGGAACTTGCCTGATCCAAATACTTTGTAAAAAGCCTTTTCTTTGGTCTTCTTTAAGTATTTCTTTAAGTTCTTATCCTTAAAGTCTTTATTTCCATTAATTAAAATTTCACTTATTTTAACTCTATCGTTCTTCTCAACTGTAATATCTAGAATTTTATTGTTTGCTGCAGCAGTGTCTTTTCTTTCTGCAATAAATACATCTGTAAAAAGATAACCTTTCTCAGTGAAATGCTTTTTTATTATATCTGTGGTTGTTTTCAGTAAATTCTCATTCACAACCTTGCCTGTTTTATCATTTAACTTTTCACGAACATCTGTTACTTCACCTTTTTTCAAGCCAATTAAATCAATTCTGGTTAAACGAGGACGTTCCACAACTTCAATCTCGAAAAATATTGAATCAGATCTGATCTCAGCTATGTTTAATTTTACATCATCGAATAATCCCTGAGCCCAAAGGTTTTTTACTGCGTTGGATGTAGCATCACCTGGAACAGAAATCCTGTCCCCTTTGGTTAATTTTGAAATAGTAATCAGAACATCATTATCAAGAAATTCAGTACCAAGAATTTTAGTTCCACCGATAACGAAATCTTTGGGATTCAAATAGCTGAGTTCTTCATTAGATGTAGTTCTTGGTGGAGGTGGGGCTCCAGTTCTTCCGAACTGGGCCATAGCAGAAGTACCGGATACTAAAAATAAAAACAGTATGAAAATTCGATTCATTTGATGTATTAAAGATGCTAAATTAAGCTAATAGCTTGTTAAAAAGTGTTAAAAGTGAAAATTAGTTCAACTGTTCACTAGTCATACCGAATCGTCTCTCTCTTTTCTGATAATCTAATACAGCCTCAAAAAGATCCTCTCTTCTAAAATCCGGCCATAATTTTGAAGTAAAATACAATTCAGCATAGGCAATTTGCCATAATAGATAATTACTGATTCTGTGTTCGCCACTTGTACGGATCATCAGTTCAGGGTCAGGTATGCCGGCAGTGTTCAGATGAGTACCGAAAATCTCTTCAGTAATTTCTTCTGCTTCTAATTCACCATCCCTTACTTTTACAGCCAATCGTTTCGCCGCATCTGTAATTTCCCATCTCGAACTATAACTCAATGCTAGAGTAAGCGTACAATTGGAATTTAAGGAGGTTTTCCTTATCGCTTCTAATAATTGTTTTCGGCACTTTTCAGGCAAGGAAGACAAATTCCCGATGGCATTTAAACGCACCCCATTATCCATTAAAGTTCTGGTTTCCTTGCTTATGGTTGAAACTAAGAGTTCCATTAATGCCATTACCTCAAGTTTTGGTCTGTTCCAATTTTCAGTTGAAAAAGCATACAAGGTTAGGTATTTGATACCGAGTTCAACCGCACCTTCAACTGTGTCACGAACTGCAATAACACCGTTTTGATGACCAAAAACGCGATGTTGCCCTTTATCCTTTGCCCAACGGCCATTCCCATCCATAATTACTGCTACATGAAGCGGCAGGCGTTCTTTATCTATCTGTTCAATCAGGCTCATCGACTAAGTTTAACATTCCAATCCAGAACAATTAATTTGAGGCTAAATCAATTATCCCCGGTTAAAAATATCTTTTGTATAATTCAGTAATTGCTCTAAAATTTGGAAATGCAAAGTTATGACTTAATTACATTAATCTGCTAAAGAATTAAAACAGTTTAAAACTGGCAATATGAATGGCAGAAATACATAAATGACAAACATTAAAAAAAAAATCATAAGATATTTACTTTGATGATGGTATATCATTGATTTGATTTCAACTCTTTTTATTCAGATTTTTATTAGAATAACTTAAATAACAAAGGATTGAGTGTTGTCAATAAATAATATAGATACTAATTATTCCTTATTTTTTTCGGGTTTTAAAATTGAAGCATTGAATCGGAATAAACGTGTAGGTCAATCCAAGTCCCGAAAACAGATAGGTGTCTCTGGGCCTAAAGTCCCCCCTTTGCGTTCCAGGTGTACCAATTTGTGTTGCAATTGAACGGTCGGCAAGAGCCTGGGTTAACTGACTCGCAGGAGTTACTGCATTAAAATCAATATACCTTCCACTGATGTCATCCAGATAATCTGTAAAAGCTGTTCGATATCCAACTTCAGCAAGAATTGTCCATTTGCCGCTAATATTATATTTTACTCCCGCACCGTAAGGCACACTGATTGCACTCTTTTTATAGGCAATATTCTCAGTCTGTACTAAACGTAGTTCAACAACCTCACCCCTATATTTTGTCAATGGATTGTACGTAAAAGAAGCTACACCAGTAAAAAGATATGGACTCAGCTTTCTGGACTTATAACCATAATCTGCGCCTGCCATATAACTGAAAAGATTGAATTCAATTTGCATGGATAGTTCTGAAATCGGAGAATTAAAGTCAAGATTACGCGCTATCTGAAAAGAATTGGAAGACTCTGCATCGCTTGCCCGGACGTTTCCCTGCATAAAATTAAGCTTTGCTGACCAATATCCATCAAAATTCCGTTTGATCTGAACTCCAGCAGCGGGACCTGTAAGTTTGTGGACTTTAACAGGATTTATATCGCCCATATAACCAGAACCTCCTAAAAATCCACCAAATTCCCAAGTCTGTGCTGAACAAAAGTTGTTGTATAGAAGCAATATAATGATAACTAAAAATCCACGCATAAATGCAGATGCTGTTATTAATAATTTCGGGTATCAATTCCCCAAAGCAATTTAGTTCTTAACGTAGATAAATAGTTTTCATTATTGAGCCTAATCAAATTGATGCCAAAATCCGCCTTTTTTACTTTTACTTTTATTGAAGTATCAATTACCTCCGTTCTAGAATCACATGTTAGAAGGTATTTAGAACTTCTGCCTTCGATTTCAAAGGATAGAACATTGGTATCTGATAAAACAATCGGACGAACATTAAGGTTATGTGGTGAAATTGGAGTGACAACCATGTTCCCGGATCCCGGGAAAACAATTGGCCCACCACAACTCAGCGAATATGCAGTTGAGCCGGTAGGTGTTGCAACAATTAGTCCATCAGCCCAATAGGAATTCAAAAAATCTCCATTAAGATAGGCATGCACGATCATCATGGCTGAGGTATCCCGTTTATGGATTGTTACATCATTCAAAGCAAAATTTTCATTTCCGAAAAGTTTTAGCTCTGATTCTATACAAAGCTGAACACGCTTATCCAGAGTAAAGTCCTTATTTACCAGACTTGCCATGGCATTGGCAATATCATTTTTATTAATACTCGCCAAAAAACCTAAACGTCCGAAGTTTATGCCAATTACCGGAATATTGGAATCCCGAATTAGTGTAACAGTATCGAGTAAGGTACCATCACCACCCAGACTGATCATTACATCAACTTTAGCGTCAACCAGATCATTATAATTTCGAAAAATTTGAAACTTCTTTGGGAAAAATATTTTGCCTGAAATGAAGTGATTATACCTATCATAAACAAAGGTCTCAACCGAATGTTTTGCCAGGCTGTCGAAAACCTGCTGCACGTGAGGTAATACACTATTGTTGAATTGCCTGCCGTAAATTGCAATCTTCATGTTATATACTTAGATATTGAGATAGTTCATTAACTGATCGTATCTGTCAGAAGTACCATCATCTGATTTTATGTCATTAAAGGTAGCCTTGATATGATAATCATACCTAAGAAAAGATGCTAATATGGAGGACAAATCTGTGCGATTAAGCTTTAAGGTAATTTCAAGTTTTGTGGAATCTTGAAAGGTTTTAACGTAGGAGCTCAATATTTGAGCATTATCTGATTCTACAATCTGCGAAATATGCGCCAAAGAATTGTTTCTGTTGATGATCTCAAGAATAATTATGCCACCGGGTTCGCTCACTGATGTAATTGTGGCAATATGTTCCATCATGGTGTTTATGGAAATAAGACCTTTGTAGTTTTTGTGGGCATCAATAACGGGAACAACACTTAATTTCTGTTCGTAAAATATCCTGATAACATCGTAAACGTGTTGATCCTCAAAGACAAATGGATTATGAAGTGATAAAAATAAAGTACCCACTTGCGCATTGGAATCAAGAACTTGTATCAAATCTTCATCAGATACGAGTCCCAGAAATTGTTTTTGATCAACAATTGGAAGGTGATTAATACGAAACTCGCTCATCCGTTCATGCACTTTTTGAATAGTATCAGTAGTTCTTAGAGCTGGGATACTATCCGATATGAGTTCGTATGCAAACATAAGCTTGGTGTTAATAGATACGATCTAGAAACTTTCTTAGGTGCGCATTGAATTCAAGAGGCCTTTCCATCATCGGAGCATGACCGCAGAGATCCACCCAATTCAACTCAGAATCAGGTAATAACTGATTGAATTCCAATGCCACATCAGGAGGGGTTATTTTATCATTTTTACCCCATATTAGGCAAACGGGAACTTTAATTTTATGAATATCTTCTGACATATTGTGCCTAATGGCTGATTTAGCCATAGAAAGTATTTTAATCACTTTTATTCTGTCATTAACTACCTGGTAAACTTCATCCACCAGTTCTTTGGTTGCAATCACAGGATCATAAAAGGTATATTCAACCTTTTCCTTGATGAAATCATAGCTTTCACGTTTAGGAAATGAACCTCCGAATGCGTTTTCATATAAACCTGAGCTGCCTGTCAAAACCAGCGATTTAACGACATCCTGATGTTCAAGGGTATAGATTAATCCAACATGACCGCCAAGAGAATTACCCAGCACGGTAATATTTTTAAGATTTTTATATGTTACAAATTTATGTACAAACTTTGCAAGTGATTTCACTCCGGTGGTAAGCAAAGGAAGGTCGTAAAGTGGCAAAAGTGGTATAATTACCCTGTAATCCTTTTTAAACTCTTGCACAACGTCGGTCCAATTGCTAAGTGCGCCCATTAAGCCATGGAGCAACAAAAGCACTTCACCTTCCCCCTCTTCAGTATATTTAAAACCGTTATCTTCTTTTATCTCGAACTCCATAGAATCGTTAAGTACAATTTGTCTTTTACCCGCTAAGATATAAGTCTAAAAGTTATTTCAATAAAAAAACTTATTATATCAGAAAGAAAATAAGACATCATGGTCAATTCAATTATAAACGATCAAAAAATCAACTAAGTAGTTCTTTTACAAGCTCAGAAATAGTTTTCCCATCCGCCTTACCTGCCAATTCCTTACTCGCAACTCCCATCACTTTACCCATATCTTTTATACCTGCAGCACCTGTTTTGCTGATTATTTCTTTGATTAAACCTGCAACAGCACTTTTATCCAATTGTTTTGGAAGATAAGCCTCTATTACCTGAAGCTCCTCCTGTTCAATTTGATACAAGTCATGACGATTTTGAGACTGATAAATGTCTGCAGATTCCTTGCGTTGTTTAGCCAGTTTTTGAAGAACCTTAATTTCTGCCTCTTCTGTAATTGTTTCCTCAGCCCCTTTTTCTGTTTTGGCAACTAATAAAGCAGCTTTAATGGCTCTTAGTCCGCGTAAACGTGTGCTATCCTTACTCAACATGGCGGATTTAATATCCTGATCAATATTTTGTTGCAGAGACATATCCTGAAATGGTTTTTATTTGGTAGTTAATATAGCAAAACTACACAATCCTGATTATTTGGAAGTAAATTTTATATTTATTGTAGTAATCAAACCAAGTAATTATTCTTTCAAATGATGCGAGGTGCTCGCCTGTGCTGTTGGCATCACAATCATATCGTTTATGTTCACATGAGCCGGGCGGGAAACTGCAAACCATATGGTTTCAGCGATGTCCTGTGCATGCAAGGGCTCATAACCTTCGTAGACTTTCTTGGCTCTTTCCTGATCGCCATGAAAACGAACCTGAGAAAATTCAGTATCAACTGCTCCCGGATGTACACCTGTAACTTTAATCTTGTGAGGAAGAAGGTCTATCCGCATTGCTTTATTTAATGAATCTACCGCGTGTTTGGTTGCGCAATACACATTTCCATTCAGATAAGTCTCTTTTCCGGCTATTGAACCCAGATTGACTATGTGTCCGGATTTATGTTTGATCATCCAATTGGAAACAACTTTGGTCACATATAACAATCCTTTAATATTAGTATCAATCATTACTTCCCAATCTGTTGTGCTACCTGCGTTAATTGGATCCATACCCTGGGATAAACCAGCATTATTGATCAATACATCAACTTTTTTCCAGTCATCGGATAAAGTTTCAAGAATTTCAACCTCTTCCTTATTCCTGACATCCATCGGTAATGACTGTACACGAATACCATATTTACTGATCAGATCCTTGGCTAGTGCACTTAAACGCTCAGTCCGGCGTCCGGTAATAATCAGATCATAATTTTGATGGGCGAACAAGTGTGCGCATGCTTCGCCGATTCCGGCAGTTGCACCCGTTATTAATGCTATTTTTGACATAATTAATTAAAAAGTACGAATTTAATGAATTCTATTGAAGAGCTATTCAAAATACAGACTGAACTGCAAATTGCGTATAAACAATTTATCTATAGGTGCGGTATATGGGTTTTCAAGTCTGTCTTCATCCCTTAGTACACTTCTCGTTGATTGAGCAAATTTGATCTCGGGAGACATTTTTAACCATTCAAAATAAAGGTCAAATCCAACACCTGCTTCGTACCACAGCGTGTTTTTATTATTTTTAAGGAATTTTGCTTCCGGACTCAAAGCTATATCGTCTGATTTATTTTTGGAAGTAACGTCTATAGAATATCTCATACCGGCAATCATATATGCTCTGAAATTTCGCCTTCTGTCAGACTTGAGCTTTATACCCACCGGCAAATCAGCTAATGTTGACTGAATCTTTCTTTGGGTATTAAAAATTGGATTGTTAAATTCGTAGTTTACAATTCTATCAGCAAAAACCATGGCAGGCGTAAAACGCAGGTTAGCATTGTCTCCGAGCCTGTAATCAGAAACAAATCCTAATCCAAATCCCGCTATAACAGGTGAAGTAAGGCTTCTCATTTCACTATTTATCATTGGAACGTTGAATGGATCATTAAACGGACCCTTCCATTCAGCAAGCTTTAATATTTTAAACTCTGAAGCAACATATTGAAATTTAAAGCCAAAATGTAATTGCAGACCATCAACACCACCACCCCAGCTTTCCTGCGCTGATAATCTGTTTATCGAAAAAATAACAAGTAAAATCAGAAGGATACTTTTCTTCATTTGATACCAATGTAAATGGAACAAATTCCAAACGTCAGCGGACGGAATTTCGTATTTTTAAAGCCAACTTTTTGCATCAGGGAATCAAAATTCGCTCCATCAGGGAAGGAAGCTACTGATTCAGGCAGGTAGGTGTATGCACTATTATCCTTAGAAAAAATTCTACCTACCGCAGGGGTAATATATTTGAAATAGAAGTTATACGCTTGCTTAACAGGAAATACTCTTGGTTTTGAAAACTCCAGAATAACTGCCTTACCTCCCGGTTTTAATACTCGAAACATGTCACTCAGACCTTTTTCAAGATTCTCAAAATTACGGACACCAAATGCTACAGTTACCGCGTCAAAAGAGTCATCATCAAATAATAGTTTTTCGGAATCACCGAGGTGCACCTGAAAAACATCCTGCAATTTTCTCTTAATAATTTTCTGATCTGCAATACCCAGCATACCGGCTGATATATCAACTCCAGTAACCCTTTTGGGTTTAAGAATCTTTATCGCTTCAAATGCAAAATCACCGGTACCGGTTGCAACATCCAGGATATGGGAAGGTTTGTTTTTAAGTAATTCTCTGATTGCTATTTTTCTCCAAATTCGGTCAATGCCCATAGATAGAAAATGGTTCAAAAAATCATAAGTCCCGGAAATATTATTGAACATACTCGCCACCTGTTCCTTTTTGGTAGCATCTGAATCCTGATAAGGCCTGACTGTTTTTGACATATTTTACAAAGATAATGGAATTAAGCACTGAGATTGTAAACAAGAGAAATGCATTTATAAAAAAATACAAAATATTCAAAATATGACGTTCTACAAATTGATTTAAAATCCGGGAGTTTAAACATTGAAAGCAATGTTCTACCTTTGCAGCATGATCATCAAAAGCGCGGAATTTCAATGCAGTAATACCAGAACTGATAGACTACCGGCTCCAGAATTACCGGAATACGCCTTTATTGGCCGTTCAAACGTAGGAAAATCCTCCCTGATTAACATGCTGGTACAGCGAAAAGGGCTCGCGAAAACCTCTCAAACACCGGGTAAAACCCAGTTAATTAACCATTTTCTAATCAATGAAAACTGGCAGCTTGTTGATCTTCCGGGTTATGGATACGCCAGAACCTCTAAAAGCAACCGTGGTGAATGGTCTAAATTCATAAGCTTCTATCTTCGCAACCGCGAAAATTTGCAATGTGTATTTGTACTGATTGACAGCCGGCTTGATCCACAAAAAATAGATCTAGAATTTTGCACATGGCTGGGTGAAAACGGCCTACCATTCCAGCTAATATTCACAAAAGCTGATAAGCAATCCAGTGTGAAGACAGATCAAAATATTGCCAAATTCAGAAAAGCCCTGCTGGAGATCTTTGAAGAAATGCCCCAGCATTATATTACATCAGCAGAAACACAGGACGGCCGTGATGATTTGCTGAATTTTATTTATGACCTGAATAAAAAATTTACCAGGTAATTCATCATTCCATTAAATTAAAGCTGATTTTTACATACAGAATCCGGAATTAAAAACAGAGAACCCAAATGAACAAATATTTTTCCCTTGTATTATTTGCCCATACTGTTTTTGCAATGCCTTTTGCTGTTATCGGCTTTTTTCTGGCAATAACCACTACAACTCATGAGTTTGACTGGATTAAATTATTCCTCATGCTATTGTGCATGGTTTTTGCTCGAAATGCAGCAATGGCATTTAATCGCTACCTTGACCGGGACATTGATGCTAAAAACCCAAGAACTGCAGTCAGGGATATTCCCCTAGGACGAATAAGTTCAAAAGAAGCTCTACTTTTTACGATCATTAACAGCCTATTATTCGTTCTAACTACCCTTCTGATCAATAAACTGTGTTTTTACCTTTCTCCTGTGGCGCTAACAGTTGTATTAGGCTACAGTTACACAAAAAGATTCACCCCCCTTTGCCATCTCATTTTGGGTTTGGGTCTTGCGCTTGCACCCATCGGTGCATATCTGGTTGTTACCGGAGCATTTGCAATTCTTCCCATTTACTTTTCACTGGCCGTTTTATGCTGGGTCAGCGGCTTTGATATTATCTACGCGCTACAAGATGAAGAATTCGACAGACAAAATAATCTAAATTCTATACCAGCCTGGCTTGGTAAAAAAAATGCCTTAAAAGTATCATCATTTTTGCACTTACTTGCTGTGGTATTTGTGACTCTACCCTATTTCAATGCAAATTTATCCTGGTTTTATCTTGCCGGCGTGCTATTTTTCATACTGCTGCTGATCTACCAGCATAAGCTGGTAAAACCTGATGATTTATCGAAGGTTGACCGGGCTTTTTTCACAACAAATGGAATTGCCTCAGTTGTGTTTGCCGTATTTTTTTTACTGGATGCTTATCTGAGAAATCAATTATAATATGAACGATCTTAAAATCTCAAAAAAACAAAGAACTTATATACCTACAGCCCTTAAGATGCAATGGGAAAATCTTGAGCCTATATTCAATGAATTGGTTAACAGATCATTAAATTCCGTTTCTGAATTAGGCCAATGGCTCCGTGACCGCAGTGAAATTGAAGCTGCATTGGAAGAGGATTTTGCCTGGAGATATATCCGAATGACCTGCGATACTACAGATGAAAAACTTTTAAATGATTTTCAATTTTTCGCAACTGAAATCGAGCCGAAAATTGCTCCGCTTAATAATAATTTAAACCAAAAATTTATTCAGTGTCCATTTGCCGAAGAACTGGATAAGACTAAATACTTTATCTATGTCCGTGGTATAAAAAAGGCTCTCGAACTTTTTCGGGAAGAAAATATTCCTCTGTTAACCCAAATACAGGTTGAACAGCAAAAATACCAGGGAATCACGGGTTCAATGTCAGTTAAATTAGGTGGCCAGGAATATACTCTCGAACAAGCCGCAGTTTTTTTGAAAGATACCGACCGCAAAGTAAGACAAGAGGCCTGGGAAGCCATAACTTCCCGAAGACTGGAAGATAGAGAAAAGCTGGACGAATTATTCAATTCATTATTAAAACTTCGTCATCAGGTTGCCTTAAATGCAGGCTTTGAAAACTTCAGGGATTATATGTTTCAGGCACTCGGGCGTTTTGATTACAGCCCAACAAACTGTTATGATTTCCATAAAGCGATACAAGAGGAAATCGTACCGCTTTTAAGAGTACAGGCAGGTCAACGTCTTGAATCACTGGGTTTGGATGAATTAAAACCCTGGGATATGGATGTTGACATTTCAGGTAAACCCGCATTAAAACCTTTCATCAATGGAGAAGAATTAATTGAAAAGTCTATTCAATGCTTCCATGGACTAAGTCCGTACATAGGTGAAAGACTCGAAATAATGAAAGCAAATGGCTTTTTTGATGTTGAAAGTCGCAAAGGCAAAGCCCCTGGAGGCTATAATTACCCGCTTGCGGAAAGCGGTGCTCCATTTATATTCATGAATTCTGCCGGGACATTCAGAGACCTGACGACAATGGTTCACGAAGGCGGACATGCCATTCATACATTTATTTCTTCAGCACTTGAATTAAATGACTTTAAGCACCTCCCTTCAGAAGTTGCAGAACTGGCTTCAATGAGCATGGAACTTATTTCTATGGATCATTGGGATAAATTCTTTGATAATTCTGAAGATTTAATACGTGCAAAAAAAGACCAGCTCAAGGATGTTTTAAAAACACTTCCCTGGGTTGCAGTTGTAGACCAGTTTCAGCATTGGATCTACACTAATCCTGAACATACAAGTGTAGAGCGCTCAGAAGCATGGACAAAAATATTTGAACCATTTGGAAATAATTTCACCGACTGGTCTGAACATCAACCTGCATTGAAAAACCTCTGGCAAAAACAACTACATATTTTTGAAGTTCCTTTTTACTATATTGAGTACGGAATTGCTCAGCTGGGAGCCATTGCAGTCTGGAAAAACTACAAGAAAAACCCTGAAAAAGGTCTCTCCGACTATCTTGAAGCTCTAAAACTTGGCTATACCAAAACAATTAAAGAGATCTATGAGACAGCGGGAATCGAATTTAGCTTCTCTGCAGCTTATGTGAAAGAGCTGGCAGATTTCATCCGGCAAGAATTGGATAAACTAGAGTAGTTTTAGGCATTCTGATTTTTACCGGAGTTTATTGAGATAAAAATGTAGCACACTTTTTGTATTTCTTTCAGTATGAAAAAATTAATCATACTGCTCGCAATATATTTTATTCCTTTTTTATCCCTGGCTCAAACCTGGGATACTTTTAGAATTGACAGTGCCGTTTCAGTAAGGCTTCCTAGAGGATTTACCAAAACAGATACCAAAAAGCAATTTAGCCTGGTGGCCAGAAGCCTATTTGGAACAATTTTAATATTTAAAATCCCTGATAATCCACAAATAACACCAGACATTGAAAAGAGCCGGCATCTGAAGAACTATTACGAAAATTACATCAAGAGTGTCCGGCAATCTTCAAAGTCTGGTATCATCATAGATGAAAAAGATAACCTGATTGCTGAACTAAAAGTTAAAGATTTTACATTCAAGATTGATACCAGCAGCGGAATTTTATTAAGGAATTTCAGAGTTTTACACGCCAATGGTGCTACCTATACTTTTGAGTTTCTTCATGAGAATGTTCATAAGGAATTCGCTGTTCCAGAGCGTAACAAATTCTTTAATTCAATCAAAGTCAATGAAAGTATAAGAAGCTCAGACCAGTATACAAATCAGGCTGATAATTCTGAAAGCCCAGATAATTCTAATTATATGATATGGCTCATCCTGATTGGTATGTTGGCAATTGGTTTAATTATTCTGAGAATTTTATTCAAAAAGGCTCATCGAACCGACTTGTAAATTACAGTTATTGGATTTTCAAAGGTATCTTTCTGTTCAAAAACAGGAACCATATCCCCTGCGACCTGTATCTCGGTTTCGAATTGCTTTCGTGAAATCACCAATGCATCAGGATGCTTTTTTAGATAATTTGAGAGACTATCCTGACTATGAATTGCGGGTATCAATCGTTGCAGATTAAAAATATAAGCTGAATTAATCATTTTATAATAAACCAGATTCGGCTTATTTTTCAGCAGTTCCTGTGAGGCTACCACTGGATTAATTCCATAAACCCGGGGATATGCCTTAGCAAAAAACAAGAAATTACTCAAAATAAATGATAGGGAAATGCTGATTATGAAATTACTTACTTCATTTTTCCGAATAAAATACCAGCCTATCAAAACTCCAATGGGTATAGGTATAAACCACATCCATACACCTGCAGTATCGTGAAGATTCTTGTCAGCTTTCAGTCCGAAAAAAATAGCTGCAGGAATTGCAAATGCAATAATTGTGTAAAACACAATCGCCCACTTTAACTTCTTAAATGAAAGATTCAACCCGTCCGGTTCTGATAACAAGTAGCCGATCAAGATTGCAATAAACGGATAAGCAGGAGCAGTATAATTTGGGAGTTTGGTTTGCGAAAAAGAGAAAAAGACAATAATTCCCAGAACAATGCTCAGGCAAAATAACAATAGCTCATTAGAACGCTTTTGCCAGGCCAAAAAGATCGCATGAATAGAAAAAATACCCAAAGGAAGTAAGCCCAGGATAACCATAAACGTAGGTAGCAGAAAAAATCCTCCATGACCTTCCATCGGATCCGAAAATCTTTGCAAATTATGTTTGAAGAAGAAACCTTCTGTCCATACTCCATTGCTCGCCTCATAGTTAAGCCAAAACCAGGGTAAAGCAATCAGTAGAACTATGATTGTTCCTGCATGTATATAAAAAGAACGAATTAATGACCAATTTAACCTTTTGGTCCAGATAAGAAATATTAGCATAATCAAACCTGGTAATGCAACTGCTATTGGGCCCTTGGTTAATAACCCAAGTCCAAAGCATGCATACATCAGTAAAATCCATAACTTGACCCTTTCTGTTAAGAATAAATAGAAACACATGAAACCGGCAGTCATAAAGAATATTAGATAGGGATCTGGTACTGACATCCGCATCTGAAAATTAAAATGTAATGAGGATAACAACACCAGTGCAGTTATCCAGCCAGCCTTTTCCCCTAAATATTTTCTAGAGAACAGAAAACAGATCAATATGGTAAATGCTCCAAATACTGCAGAGAAAAATCGAGCACCGAATGCCGAAACTCCAAAAATTTTATAAGCCGCAGCCATAAAAAAATAATGGAGTGGAGGTTTATCTGTTCTTAACTGCCCATTAAAATAGGGCATAATATAATCTCCTGAAACCAGCATCTCACGGGCACATTCTGCATTTTTGGCTTCATCGAGAATATAAATCATCGGTTTATCCAGATTATGCAAAAACAGAAGCAGACTAAAAAAAAATAAGAGCGCTCCCTTAGTTCTCATGTCAATCCTTTCCAAACAATTTCCCATTTAATTTTGATGAATGATACCATGGAGTATTTTCAAGCCACCAAATTAATTGAAAGGTCATTACTACAGCAATGATTGCGCCCGCGATGATATCTTCCATAAAATGTTGAGCAAGATATACTCTTGAAAATGCGGTCAAGGCTGCAAGGGGTATAATTATCCAGTGGCGTTGTCTGTGGGGAAGTAAATAACTCAAAACTACGGCAAGTGTAAATGCAGTCGCTGTGTGCCCGGATGGAAAACTGTTCCACTCATTAACCGGATAACCTTCGATTGTTCTTATTGGAGAGATATTTTCGAAATATTTTAAAGGCCTTGGGGCATTAAATAAACGTTTAAGCAGCTGAATTACTACAGAATTATAAAGAAATGCAATTGCAGCAAGTACAGCATAGCGAAATTTAATGAAGAGCAATCCAAATACCACAAGAACTGTCATCATTCCATCTCCAAGGAGTGTATTTAACTTGAAAAACTGGTCAAAAAAGTTATTATGGTGATTGTTGATGAGTAAAAACAATTCAGCTTTACTAAAAAACAGCATGAGTATGAACCCCAGGAGAATCAGAATAAAAAAAGGGATCAAAAAGTATCGCTCCGGAAAGAGAATTTCAGTAAGGCTTTTTTTCATTATTCGATATCAATGCACATTCAAAACTAAATAATTTTTATGTTTGATTTATAAACCAATCTAAATTACCAGAATATGTCAAGAAACCTTTTCAGGAAGAAATCGATTGAGTTGATCATGAAAGACCGCGAGGCAGGATTTTCGGATGCTGAGGTCGTAGATCAGCAGTTACAGAGGGTTCTTTCTGTTAAAGACCTCACACTTATGGGTATTGCTGCTGTGGTAGGTGCCGGAATTTTTTCTACTATTGGAAATGCCGCCTTCAATGGAGGTCCGGGAGTTAGTATACTTTTTGTAATTACAGCCATTACCTGCGGATTTTCTGCACTTTGTTATGCAGAATTTGCTTCAAGAATTCCAGTTGCAGGAAGTGCCTACACTTATGCTTATGCTTCTTTTGGAGAACTTATAGCCTGGATAATTGGCTGGGACTTACTTATGGAATATGCAATCGGTAATATTGCGGTTGCTATATCCTGGAGTGAGTATTTTACAAATTTGCTCGAGGGTTTCAATATCCATATACCGGCCTACCTGACCATGGATTATCTCTCAGCATCCAGAGCTTATAAAGAGGTACTGGCAGCTGGAACAGATCTAAGTGGAATCAGTGCGAAAGTTCAAATTGCAGCTGGTGCATGGGAATCTGCACCGGGGTCAGGCAATCTAAAATTCATAGCAGATATTCCGGCTTTAGGCATCGTTTTCCTGATTACCTATCTGGTTTACATCGGAATACGGGAAACAAAAAGAGCTACAAATGCTATGGTACTCCTGAAAATTGCTGTTGTTATTGGAGTAATAATACTTGGTTTTTTCTACGTTCAACCAGCAAACTGGAGTCCTTTTTTGCCAAATGGTTTTGAAGGTATGATGAAAGGTGTTTCAGGTGTTTTCTTTGCATACATAGGCTTTGACGCCATTTCTACGACCGCAGAAGAGTGCAAAAATCCACAGAGAGACCTGCCCAAAGGAATGATATACTCCCTGATCATCTGTACCATTCTGTATATCCTGGTGGCATTGGTTCTGACCGGAATGGTAAGTTATAAAGAACTGCAGGTAGAAGACCCATTGGCCTTTGTATTCAAAAATATCGGGCTTGACAATATCAGCTATATTATTTCAATAAGTGCTGTAATTGCTACTGCAAGTGTATTATTGATATTTCAAATGGGCCAGCCCCGTATCTGGATGAGTATGAGTCGGGACGGCTTATTGCCAAAGAAATTTTCAAGTATTCATCCGAAATATAAAACCCCCTGGTTTGCAACACTGATAACAGGAATTGTGGTATCTGTCCCCGCCCTATTTATGAACCTTACTGAAGTCACTGACCTGACCAGTATCGGAACTCTTTTTGCATTTGTGCTTGTATGCGCCGGTGTTCTGTTGCTCCCTAAAGAGAATATAAATGATTCTAATCAAAAGCGCTTTCGTATCCCGTATATTAATTCAAAATACATCGTACCCGCATTACTAGCTATTATTTTCATACTACTCAAAGAGCCAATTCTATCCTTATTTGAATACAAGGGTGACTGGCATGTATACAAGAATAAATTACCTTATTTCCTTTTTATTATTGCCGCAATTGCGATGGCAATACTTTCATTCAGAAAAAATCTATCACTTATTCCTGTCCTTGGGATGCTGAGTTGTTTATATCTGATGACTGAACTTGGGTATACCAACTGGATCAGGTTTCTGATATGGTTGGGCTTGGGACTGATTATCTATTTCTCATACAGCTATCACAAAAGCAATCTGAACGACAAAAATCAGTAGTCAGAACTATAAATTTCAAGCTGACATTTTATTTTAAGCAGATTGAAAAATGAATATAAAAAGGGGCATTTAAAAAAAACGCCCCTTTTGTTAAAATTTATTGAAAAAGCTCTTTCTTGAATTACACCCTTTCATCAGTGTTCGTGATCATGATCCAAATCAACTCTTTTCAATTCACTGGTGTCCTGAGTAGAAATAATCAAAGGAACTCTTTCAATAGTTACAAAACTTATATCCAAACCAAATCCCCGCTCTTCTGAAAGTGAAAACTTCTTAAGAATAAAATAGTAATCCATGATGAATTTATCCACAAAGCTCAACACATTTGCTTTTGATAATACCTTGTCTAAAACAACAAATCTGAAATCACCAATGATTTTGTATTTGTTGAGAGAATTATATTTACTGATGATATCTACTTCGTTGTTTCGTACCAATTCTTCTACAACTTTTCTGAATAAGACATTAATTTGCTGTTCTACTCTGAAGCCTAGTTTAAAATCAATCCGGATAAGTTTATTTGGTATCAGAAATTCAACTTTATAATCCCTTGTAAAAGGCTCGTCGGTAACATCAACGTGTACTAACCAGTACACATCGGCACGCTTAGGTTGTTTCTGTAAAATCGAATACATGATCTTAGATTCGATTTCAGAATTGAAATTTGAACTGGTCAGGTAAACCAGTTGAGAGGCATATTTAGGAACAGATTCATCTTCACTCAGTTCCTTAAGAATTGGATAATAAGTATCTACCTCTACAAATTTCACAAAGCGATTTTTTATCTTTCTGGCAGAAAACCAGGCCCACATAATTGATAACAGGAAGGACGCCAATAAAATAGTAAACCAGCCTCCATGCAAAAGTTTTGCCATGTTAGCCACAAAAAATCCTAGCTCGATCAGTCCGTAAATAATTATAAAAATAATAATAATGTAATTAGGGAATTTCTTTCTTTTTAGAAAAACAGCCACCAATACTGTAGTCATCAGAAAAGTCAGATTTATAGCAAGGCCATATGCACCTTCCATATTCTGGGATTCACGGAAAATCAGAACTACCACTATACAGCCAATCCACAATAAAATATTGATTGATGGTACATATAATTGACCCTTTTGATTACTTGGATAATTAATTTTAACCTTTGGCCATAAATTAAGCCTTACCGCTTCAGAGATCAATGTGAACGAACCTGAAATCATAGCCTGACTTGCAATTATTGCAGCCGCTGTTGCGATACTGATACCTGCAATTAGGAACCATTCAGGCATTATACTGAAAAATGGATTTTCACCTGGACCTAAGCTGGAACCCTGGTGCTGCCATAGCCACACGCCTTGGCCGAAATAATTTAGCAGGAGACAAGTTTTAACATAAATCCAACTGAGGCGAATATTTGATCGGCCACAATGACCTAAATCAGAATATAATGCTTCAGCTCCTGTGGTACAAAGGAATACTGCACCCAAAATAAACAGGGCATTGGGATTAGTTGAAAGAAGGACATATGCATAATATGGATTTATTGCTTTGAGAATTTCAGGATATTGAATGAGGTAGAAACCACCCAAAACTGCCATCATACTGAACCATAAAAACATAATTGGCCCAAAGGCCTTACCGACAATAAAAGTTCCAAATTGTTGGATCAAGAACAATAAAGAAATAATAGCAATCACTATTGGCACCGTAGGAATATCTGCATAAAAAATTCTCAAACCTTCAATTGCCGATGAAACTGTAATAGGAGGTGTAATCATTCCGTCTGCAAGCAATGCAGATCCTCCGATCATGGCAGGAATAACAAGCCATTTCCCTTTCTTTTTGACCAAAGAAAACAGGGAAAGAATACCACCCTCTCCTTTGTTGTCAGCACGCAGCGTTATGATAACATACTTTATTGTTGTCTGTAGGGTAAGTGTCCAAAAAATACATGATAGTCCACCAAGTATAAGATCACTCGTGATTACACGGTCAGCAACAATCGCTTTAAATACATACAAAGGAGATGTTCCAATATCGCCGTAAATAATGCCCAAACTGATTAATAAACCAGCTGCAGATAGTTTATGAAGATTTTTTAGATTCGACACATTAAATAAATTAGACGGCAAAAATACATCATAAAATCAAATTCCAATTGCTAATTTATTAATGTTGATTTTTTGTCATTTTTATTTTAAATTCATTCTAACATTCAGGAAAAAGGAATGTACAAAAAGCAACTTTAGTTAAAAATTGTTAAAAAAAATACTGTTTACAAGGGCTTAGATTTATAAGCCTTATATTTGCACCGTTATGTAATTTGCGTATGATAAAATTTTACCTTAGAACGTTAGTTGTATCCATAGTTTTAGGCATTACAATGTCCCTGAATTCCTATGGAATCAACTATTCCAAATCTCAGGTATCACGACCGGATTCGTTGAAAGTCAAAACAAAAATTACCACCAAGATTACCGATACCAGACTAAATAAACCTGCAGACCCAAAAACTAGTGTCAGATTAAGTTTTACGCCATTCAAACCTTCAAAAGGAAAACTGCTGACACAAACCAAAATCATGTCCGGACCTAAAAATCCACTTCCTGGTGATAAAATCCTGGCAAACGTAAAAGTATACCCCAATCCTGTCTCTAATTATCTGAACATAGCTTATTCATTAAGCAAGGATTCCAACGTTACTATTCGGATTATGGATGTTCTCGGAAATGAGACTACAACTCTTTTCTCAGAAAGACTGAGCATAGGTGATCACAGCAATACTTTTAGCATATCCTCGAAAATTAGCAGTGGTTTTTATTTTGTGCGTGTTAGTGTAGGTAGTGAGATCATTACCAAGCGTATCTCGGTGTTGTAAAATTCAGATCTTTTTCCCATCCTTAAATTCAGTTTGATTATTATATTCGCTGAATTAAACCTACTCGACATTGCTGTTTACAATAAACACAGAGATAAGGTCTTGATAATCCTGTAAGGTTCGAACTTGAAAAAATAAAATACTGAATGAAAATTATCGCTATTGGTCGTAATTACGCCGAACATGCCAAAGAGCTGAACAATCCTATACCAACAGTACCAGTAATATTCATGAAGCCTGATACTGCAATTCTTAAAGATAATAAACCGTTCTACCATCCGGAGTTCTCTACTGATATACATCATGAGATAGAACTTGTTTTAAAAATATCTAAAGAAGGTAAACACATCACTCAAAAATTTGCTGATTCTTATTTTGATGAAATTGGGCTTGGTATTGATTTTACCGCAAGAGATATTCAACAAAAACACAAGGAAAAAGGTCTGCCCTGGGAACTGGCGAAAGCCTTCGATAATTCTGCACCTATCAGCAAGTTTATACCAAAATCAACGTATAAAGACCTGAGCAATCTCAACCTGAGACTCAATCTTAATGACAACATTGTTCAGGAAGGAAACACTAAAGACCTTCTTTTTTCGTTCGAACACATAATTTCCTTCGTTTCTCAGTACATCACGCTAAAAAAGGGAGACCTGATCTTTACAGGTACCCCTAAAGGTGTTGGTAAGGTAAATATTGGCGATCACCTATGCGGTTATCTCGAGGATGAAAAACTACTCGATTTTTATATCCGTTAGTAAACCTTTATAATGCTCAAATACCTTTTTACGCTATTCCTGCCCACTATTTTATGCCATTTGACCGAGACTCAGGAAACAAGCTCAACCGAATATCCCCAAAATTATTTCATAAACCCACTCGACCTAACACCTGTTCTATCAGGAAATTTCGGAGAAATAAGAACAAATCACTTTCATACTGGACTTGATCTAAAAACGAATCAACGTGAAGGATATCCGGTTTATGCCAGTGCAGATGGTTACATATCAAGAATAAGAGTTCAGATTGGAGGCGGAGGAAACGCTTTGTATATCAGTCATCCAAACGGGTTCACCACCGTTTACATGCACTTAAGGAATTTCAATGAGCGAATCAATATGACTCTAAAGACTTATCAGTACCGAGTGCAATTATTCGATGTTGATTTCCCTTTACTTTCAGTTGAGATTCCGGTCAAAAAAGGGGATATTATTGGCTGGTCGGGAAATACCGGCAGTTCGGGTGGCCCACATCTTCATTTTGAAATCAGGGATACAAAAACAGAAGAACCCATTAATCCCCAACTTTTTGGAATCAAAATCCATGATCAGGTCAAACCATCAATTACAGGCTTGTATCTTTATCATTTGAACGGGGAGCCTTTTAGTGAACATACACCCAGGCAGGCATATACTGTCACTGGATCTGCAGGTAAATATCGTCTGAATCCGGAAAAAGTTGTGATAATTGGTGGGGAATCAGGACTTGGAATTGCGTGTTTAGATAAAAATTCAGCATCCGAAAATAGTAATGGTCCATATTCAATTGAACTCCGGGTCGATGATCAAACAATATACTCGTCAATTTGGGAAAGATTTTCATTTAAGGATTCCAGGTCTGTGAATTCCCATATAGATTATCCGACAATGATGACAACAGGAAGAAGAATACAGAAAAGTTTTATAGAGCCCGGTAATACCTTAAAAATTTACAAGAACGTACTTCATAACGGAATTCTTAATTTTTATGATCAGAATATCAGAAATGCACAATACATCATTAAGGATATTGCAGGAAACCAAAGCGAATTAAATTTTAAATTAAAATATAGTCCGGGGGCTTCAAAACCATCCAAACAAATTGCAGGTACCAAATTCAAATTCGATCATTCTAATGAATTTAATGCTGCCGGTCTGAAACTGATTATTCCGGTCAATACGCTTTATAGCGATCTTAATTTTGTCTATAAAACCACCTCCAGGCCTGCAGGCGGATACTCACCTATTCATCATATTCATAACCGACTCACACCTATAAATGGTCCTGCTATGCTGTCTATCAAAGCTGACGAAAACCTTCCATTGGAGCTTCAGAACAAAGCTTTAATTGTAAATCTTCTCAAAAAAACACAGGGAGGCATTTTTGAAAATGGTTATGTAAAAACTGAGATTCGCAATTTCGATAGTTTTTTTATCATGACTGATACCCTGGCACCAAGGATCGTACCTGTAAACCTCAGTGTTGGAGCATCAATGGTAAACATTCCAAGAATTCTATTCCGTATTTCTGATAATCTGTCTGGAATAAAATCCTTCAATGCAAAGATCAACGGCAATTGGGTATTGATGGAATATGAGCCAAAGACGGGCTCTTTGTGGCATCGTTTTGAGGAATCAACTTATAAGGGCAAGAACGACTTTGAATTAACAGTAAGTGATATGAAGGATAACCTGAATACTTATAAGGCTACTTTTTACAGATAGCAATAATTATACACCTCAGATTATTTATTTTGTTAATTTTACCTCTATAAATTCAAGTAAAAAATGATTGAGCTAACTGAGGGGCAAAAGGCACCTGATTTCAACGCAATAGACCAGAATGGAAAAATCCTTAATCTCAGTGATTTTTCAGGGAAAGATATCATCCTATATTTCTATCCTAAAGATGATACCCCTGGTTGCACAGCAGAAGCTTGCAGCTTCAGAGACAATTATCAATCCCTTAAGAATGAAGGATTTGAAGTTTTAGGTGTAAGCACCGACGATGAAAAATCGCATCAAAAGTTTAGTACAAAATATAATCTGCCATTCCCTTTGATTGCAGACACAGATAAGAAAATTGTTGAAGCTTATGGTGTTTGGGTTGAAAAAAACATGTACGGCAAAAAATACATGGGAGTAGCAAGAAAGACTTTTGTTATCGACAAAAAAGGCAATATTCGCAAGATCATTGACAAAGTTGATACTAAAAATTCATCCGGACAAGTGCTTGATCTATTAAAATAACCCGGAGTATCTAACTATAAATGCTCCAAATCTTCTAATTTTTAAACAAAACATTTCACTCAAAGTACATGGCTATTTTAGCAAGTCCATTAATTTCTAATTATGACTCCAGATATTGATACATTAACAAAAACCGCCTCACAGGTCCGACGTGATATTTTAAGAATGGTTCATGCCTGCCAATCCGGACATCCAGGAGGCTCATTGGGTTGCACAGATTTTTTGGTAGCACTGTATTTTCATACTTTAAAGCATAATACAACATTTGAGATGGACGGAAAGGATGAAGATCTCTTTTTTCTTTCAAACGGCCATATTTCACCGGTTTGGTATAGTGTTTTGGCTCGTTCCGGATATTTTGAGGTATCAGAATTGGCAAGTTTCCGAAAGATTAATACCAGACTTCAGGGTCATCCCACAACTCATGAAA
>CAMBFY010000005.1 GCA_945865415.1 Sphingobacterium thalpophilum | reverse complement strand
TTTATAGTTGTGTTTTTTAGCTCCGATTCAGTCCCGAGTCCTATGTAAGTCAGCTCATTTGCATTGATTATTTTCGCTTCGCCGCTGCCACTAAAGGAAAAATCTGTTTTTTGCTTTAATTTGGTGCCATTTACTTCCAATAAATTGACGACAATAGAGGTTTCGATTAACTCGACATCCTGAAAATAGGTTCCCTTAACAGGGGCAATAAGTTTCAATTTCTTAAACTCGCGTGCAAGGTAACCTGCGGCCATTTCAGCCCCATGTTTTCCGGTTTCTCTGCCCTCAAATTTCTCTGAGGCCAATATTTTCAGGTGTTTTTTCGTTCTTTTAGCATTGATCTCGGTAGCATATTTTTTAGCTGTAACATCCTGAGCAAAGCATTGAATCGAAATGGCTGCGAAGAGTAAAAAGCCTGCTAGTTGTTTTTTCATTTTTAATCGAGTTCAGGATTTAGCTGAATTATTGTTTAGTAATGTAATCCTTTTGAGCATAAATAAAAAAGCCCCGGCACGGACCCCGGTTTAAATCCGGGGCGGGGCGGGGCTTTTTTAACTTCTTTAATTAATTCTATCGCGTAGCCGGCATATCATTTTTTACATCAACTACCGGTCTTTTATCCCGGTTCAGAAGATCCCAACCAGTATAGTATACCAGTTGAGCGCGCTTTGCAAGCAATTCAAAATTTATCTTGCTTACTTCATCACTCGCTTTGTGGTAATCTTCATGTACACCATTAAAATAGAATACAATGGGTACACCATTCTTGGCAAAATTATAGTGATCTGAACGGTAATAGATACGCTCAGGGTCATTTGGATCATTGTATTTATAATCAATTTTCATCTTAGTGTAAACAGCATTCGCGTTTTCACTGATCTTATGCAGATCTGTACTTAACTTATCAGAACCGATCAGGTAGCAGTAATTCGCAGAATCAGCAGAGCCTTTGTATAATTCACCGGTTCTACCAATCATGTCAATATTCAGGTTGGTAATGGTGTTAGCTATTGGGAAAACCGGATTCAGAGAGTAATATTCTGAACCTAGTAGTCCTTTCTCTTCACCGGTTACCATTAAGAACAATACACTTCTACGTGGGCCATGTCCAGCTTTTTTAGCTTTTGCATAGGCTCTGGCTATGTTTAGTACTCCTGTAGTGCCTGATCCGTCGTCATCTGCACCATTGTTAACTTTATCTGCACCACCATCAGTTGTCAGTCCGATATGGTCATAATGTGCCGAATAAACTACCAGTTCATCTTTAAGGTCAGTACCTTCCAGATATCCCATTACGTTCACAGATTTAACATCCTTGTTAACAGGACCATAATTCATTGAGATTTGAGATTTCAAAACCTGAGATTGTGGGGTACCGCTATTATCTATTGCTGATTTTAAATCTTCATAGTTTTTTCCGGAATTTTTCAGAATCTGGTTTGCTATATCCGGTGCTATGCTGAAATAAGCAGCGGTTCCAGGGCGATTATTTGCTGCAGCTTTTGTTTCTTTTTTGATTGTTAATCTGCCACTTCTTGGGGAATACGATTGAAGTGCAGCACTTACATCCGGATTTACCGCAAGAATAACTGAAGGACCTTTACTCATTACATATTGTAAGCGTTTTAACCGGTTCGTACTCCAGTCTGATGCTTTTGAGGTTTTACTGATTGCTGATATCCCATTATTCATGGGCTCACCTTTATTGATCATCAAAACCACTTTTCCGGTTACATCGATATTTTTTAGGTCATCATAGTTTTCTGCTCCAATTCCATAACCAATAAATACTATTTCACTGGCATCGATTGATTTAGCTTCTCCGCTACCTGAAAATAGAAATTCTTTTCCCAGGCTCAGTGTTTTACCGTTTGAAATAAAAGACCTAACATCAAAAGAGGTCTCTACCAGCGGAACATCCTGAAAATATGATCCATTTACAGGTGCAGTTAAATTTAATTTTTTAAACTCTTTGGCTATGTAATTAGCTGCTTTTTCAGCACCTGCCTTACCTGTTTCTCTTCCTTCAAACTTGTCGGAGGCAAGGATTGTCAAATGTTTTTTTGCATTTTTTACGTTAATCTCCTCAGAAAATTTTTTTGCATTTGGATCCTGGGCAAAAGCCTGTGCGGAAACACAAAGCAGAGATAGTGCCCAAATTGTTTTTTTTGAAATCATATGTTACTTGGTTAGTTTAAAATGATCAGCAGGCTATTTTATTTACCCTGTTGGCATGACGGCCACCTTCAAATTCTGTAGTGATAAATTTTGTACAGATTTGTTTGGCAAGCTCAGTGCTAATAAATCTGGCCGGGATACAAAGAATATTTGCATTGTTATGGGATCTTGCAAGCTCGGCAAGTTCTTCATTCCAGCAAATTGCGGCTCTGATACCCTGATGTTTATTGGCTGTGATTGCTACACCATTGGCGCTGCCGCAAATCAATATTCCGATTGTAAATTCAGAATTTTCAACAGCGCTGGCTACCGGATGTGCAAAGTCCGGATAGTCTACAGAATCGGCACTGTAGGTTCCAAAGTCTTTAACATGATATGCTTTCAGAAAATCTGCAAGAATGCTTTTGTATTCAAAACCTGCATGATCTGCTCCTATAGCGATGGAAATATTTTGGTTCATCTTTTTAAATCCTGTTAAAAAATCGAGTATAAAGTGTTTTATTAATCTTTGTAAAATTCTATTTCTGCTTTTTTCTTATTGCTTGCAACGCGTGCTGACACGTAAATACTCAATTCATACAGTAGAAATAATGGGAAACTAACTGTAAGCATGGTCACTAGATCTGGAGTAGGGGTAACAATAGCGGCAATGATTAAAATTATAACTGTAGCATATCTTCTGGAAGATCTCATGAACTCAGGAGTCATGATGCCCAGTTTTGAAAGTATATAGATAACAATCGGCAATTCAAACGTGATTGCAGCACCGATTGTCAGAGTAGCTACAACAGAAAAATAGGATGAAATGGTGATTTGGTTATTAATAATGGAACTGACCTCATAATTGGATAAGAAATTGATCGACAGAGGAGCGATAACATAATACCCAAATGCTAGTCCGAGAGTAAACAATAAAGAAGCCCAGAAAACGAAACCCGTAGCGGATTTACGTTCATTTTCGTGTAATGCAGGTTTTACGAATCGCCATATTTCAAATAGTAGATAAGGTACTCCTAACACTATCCCGATCATTAAAGATGAGTTGAGCTGCAATGTAAATTGTCCGCCAAGCTCAGTATTTATAATATTAAAACTGAGTTTTTTTACACAAAAGTCAGCACCGAGATTAAACTTTTCGGTGGCCAGGCACATCATTCGGTAGGTCCAGAAATCAGTTCTGCCTGGTCCCATGATAATCTTGTCGAAAATGAAATCGTAAAATGAGAAGGCAAGTATAGTAAAGGTTACTATAGCAATAGAAGCTCTAATCAGATGGCCCCTGAGGACATCCAAATGGTCAAAGAAAGACATTTCTGCTTCTATGGTTTTACCTTTTTCTTTAATAGCCTTTATTAGGTCAGTACGTTGCTCACTCATAATTTTAAAACAAAAATACCATTCTGTTTAAATTAAGAATGGTATTCAGTGGATATTTATTAAGCATCAATTCTATTGTGACATTCAGCGACTAAAAATGACAGTCTTTTGTATTTTGCCGGCATATACACTGGAACTTACTCACTAAGGTCAAAGCTTTCCATGAATTTGGTAGTAAAGTTACCAGCACGGAAATTGGGGTCTTTCATCAATCTTAAGTGGAAAGGGATTGTAGTTTTTATACCTTCAATAACAAACTCACTCAATGAACGCTCCATAGTACAAATTGCCTCTTCGCGGGTTTGTGCCACACATATCAGTTTTGCGATCATAGAGTCATAATTTGGAGGAATCTGGTAGCCTGCATAAACATGAGTATCAACCCTTACTCCATGCCCACCAGGCGAATGGAAATTGGTTATTAGTCCTGGAGAAGGTCTGAAATTATTAAATGGATCCTCAGCGTTGATTCGGCATTCTATGGCATGCATCTCAGGAATATAATTTTTCCCCGAGATAGGAATACCTGAAGCAACTTTGATCTGCTCTTTGATCAGGTCAAAATTAATGACCTCCTCAGTAACCGGGTGTTCTACCTGAATACGGGTATTCATTTCCATGAAGTAGAAGTTGCGGTGTTTATCTACCAGAAATTCTACAGTTCCGGCGCCTTCGTAATTCACAGCCATGGCTCCTTTGATCGCAGCTTCGCCCATTTTTTCCCGCAGCTCAGGGGTCATGAAAGGCGATGGAGATTCCTCCACCAGTTTTTGATGTCTGCGTTGAATTGAACAATCACGTTCTGAAAGATGACATACTTTTCCATATTGATCTCCAATTACCTGAATTTCAATATGACGGGGATCTTCAACATATTTTTCAAGATATAATCCATCATTTCCAAAAGCAGCAGCTGATTCCTGACGTGCTGAATCCCATGCAGGCTCAAACTCAGAATCATTCCATACGATGCGCATTCCACGACCACCTCCACCTGCGGTGGCTTTTAGGATAATTGGATAGCCAATTTCATTAGCAATTTTAATTCCCTCTTTAACATCAGATAACAAACCTTCAGAACCTGGAATAGTAGGAACGCCGGCTAATTTCATGGTTTCTTTAGCCGATGCCTTATCGCCCATACCATTGATTTGATCCGCGGTAGCACCAATAAATTTGATGCCGTATTCATTGCATATGGCTGAAAATTTTGCATTCTCAGATAAGAAACCATATCCGGGGTGAATTGCATCTGCATTGGTAAGTTCTGCCGCTGAAATTATATTCGGAATATTTAGATAAGAATCTTTACTAGGTGGCGGACCGATACAAACTGCTTCATCTGCGAATCGTACATGCAGACTATGGCGATCGGCGGTTGAATAAACAGCTACGGTTTTCACTCCCATTTCCTTGCAGGTACGGATAATTCGAAGAGCTATTTCACCTCTATTTGCAATGAGTATTTTTTTAAACATTTTTTTTCAATTTGAATATTGGAAAACTTGAATAGTTGAAAATTCCGAAAACCTGCATTAGCTGCTGATCATCCTCAAATTTTCAAATTGTTAATTTCCAAATCAGATGGGTTCCACCAAAAATAATGGTTGGTCATACTCTACCGGACTTGCATTATCTACAAGTACTTTTACAATACGGCCTGAAATTTCAGATTCGATTTCGTTGAAAAGTTTCATTGCTTCAATTATACAAACTACTTGTCCGGTTTTAATTTCGTCACCAACATTAACCAGAAGCGGCTTATCCGGACTGGAGGATCTGTAGAAAGTACCGATCATAGGAGATTTTACAGTAATATAGCTTGCACTATCATCCTTTATTAGTGCAGCAGCAGGTTTAGTTTCAACCGGACTTGCAGGTGTTACTACTATTGCTGGAGTAGAAACGGGTTGTATTTGCTGAGCAGTCTGAGCCTGATAAACGGGCTGTTGATTAGTTTTTATAGTAATTTTAAAATCTTCCTGCTCTATAGAAACTTCATTTACACCTGACTTGGAAATAAATTTAATAAGCTCCTGAATTTGTTTAATATCCATTTTGTTCAGTTTATGTGGACGATTTCAATATAAAATTATAATAAAATTATTAAGAAACGATTTTGATTTATTTTTTAGTAGGCCCATTTCAAATATAAGGAACCCCAGGTGAATCCTCCACCAAAAGCCGCAAGTATCAAATTGTCACCTTTCTTGAGTTTGCTCTCCCACTCCCATAGACATAGAGGTATAGTTCCGTTGGTTGTATTCCCGTATTTTTCGATATTAATCATTACTTTTTCCGGAGATACACCACAACGACTGCTTGTAGCATCAATGATTCGCTTGTTGGCCTGATGCGGAACCAGCCAATCTACATCATCAGAACTAAGATCATTTTTTTCCATGATCTCTGCAGCGACATCCGCCATATTAGTTACAGCAAATTTAAAAACTGCCTGTCCTTCCTGGAATAAAAAGTGTTCATCATTATCAACAGTCTCATGGCTTGCGGGTCTTAACGATCCTCCTGCTTTTTGGCATAGGTAAGGGCCGCCAGAGCCATCACTTTTTAATATTGAGTCTATTACGCCAAAACCCTCTGTATTTGGTTCAAGTAAAACAGCACCACAGCCATCACCGAAAATAATACAGCTTTTTCTGTCTTTATAATTGATTATAGATGACATTTTATCACCCCCGACTACCAAAACCTTTTGATGTTTACCGGTTTCAATGAATTGAGAGCCTGTAGATAGTCCGTACAGGAAACCTGAACATGCAGCATTTAGATCATATCCCCAGGCATTTGTAGCCCCAATTTTGTGAGCAAGAATATTTGCCGAGGCAGGGAAAACCATGTCTGGAGTTGTAGTACAAAAAATGATAAGGTCTATCTCAGCGGCACTAATCCCGCGCTTTTTAAGTAAACCATTTACGGCATGGGTTGCCATATCAGAAGTTCCAAGACCACCTTTGAGGATACGGCGTTCTTTGATACCTGTGCGACTGGTAATCCATTCGTCATTAGTTTCAACCATCCCTTCAAGTTCCTTATTAGTAAGAATATATTCCGGAACGAAAGCATTGACGGCTGTTATTGCAGCATGAATTTTAGACATGGTAGATGGGAAATAATTATTTAAAGGCTTCTTTGATTTTATCGACAAACTGACTTTCGATCATGGTTCTGGATAAAAGTACCATATTTTTAATTGCTTCCGGACTGGAGATTCCATGCCCGATAAGAACAGGTGCGTTTACTCCCAAAATTGGACTGCCACCATATTGCTCATAATTAAAACGGTCGAAGAATTCGTCTTTAAATCCTTTTTTGAGTGTAAGAATATAAAAAGTTTCGGCTAATTTCAGCATAACATTTCCCGTAAATCCATCGCAAACAATAACATCTGCTTTCTCGTTGAACAAGTCACGACCTTCAATGTTACCAATAAAGTTGATGTCAGATTTTTGCAGCAGAGGGAATGTGGATTGAGTGAGAACATTTCCCTTTTCTTCCTCTTCGCCAAGATTCATCAAACCAACTTTTGGGTTTGTAATATGGTACACATGTTCAGCATACAGGCTTCCTAACACTCCGAACTGAGCCAGTACTTCTGGTTTACAGTCGGCATTGGCACCTACATCCAGCATGATTCCGAAGCCGGACTTTAATTTTGGCACATTGGTGGCAACTGCAGGTCTAATAACTCCAGGAACAGGCTTTACGCTAAATATGGCTCCAACCAACATTGCACCGGTATTTCCGGCGGATGAAAAGGAATCAATTTTACCTTCTTTAAGATGTTGAAAACCTAAGCTGATGCTTGAGGTAGGCTTTTGAAGTACTGCTTTTGTACCGTGTTCTCCCATTCCGATCATTTCGGTGGTATGAACAAACTCGAAAACATCAGGTTCTATTCCGGCTTCTGTGATAAAAGGAAGAGCCTGGTTTTTGTCTCCGAAAAGAACTAATTTTTGGTTTGCCGATAAGGCTTTTTGAGCTTCTAATGCACCCAAAACTGCTGTTTTGGGTGCAAAATCTCCACCCATTATATCTAAGCCAATCTTCATTTCAGAATGGTAATTTAGGCAATAGAGGTATTTTCGATCACCATCTTCCCGTTATAATACAAGTTTCCGTCAACTGTGTATGCGCGATGAGGTAAATGTACTGTACCAGTAGTTTGGCAGGTTGTTAAACCCGGAGCAACTGCTTTGTAGTGAGTTCTTCTTTTATCTCTTCTTGATTTGGATATTTTCCGTTTTGGATGTGCCATTTGTTGATTTGTATTAAATTATTACTTTTTTATTTTCTTTAAAGCTTCCCATCTTGGGTCAGCCATTTCTTCTTCAACTTCTTTTGGCCCGGGAGCCAGTTGTTGCAACTTGCTTATCATCTCCTGATCACACCATTTGGTGTTACCTTCGTCAGTACAACGACTGATGTATGGTGCTGCCACATTAATAAATTCATAAATCAATGTTGCTACATTGATCTCAGTTTCATTTCTTTTCAATACAACGATTTCTTCGGTATCATCCTCCAGTTCGTCGTTGCCATTTAATTGAACGATCTGCCTTTCTTGAATCTTTACCGAATAGGGGTAATCAGCAAGGCATACGTCACATGCTAGTTTCATCTCACCCGAAATATGAAAATGCAGGACCATCATTGTCTCCTGCTTATCCAGTTCAAGGTCTACCTTAAGACTTCCACTCTTAACCAATGAGTATTCAAACTCACTAAAAAAAGCATCATTCACTTCGAATTCAAAATCGTGAACTCCAAGTTTTAATCCGGTAAACGGAATGCTATATTGTTGTAACGATTTCAAAGCACACCAATTGAGCCCGCAAATTTAAGAAAATTTATTTAGTTGCTAACAGTTTTTTAAAAATGAGCTGCTTTTCTCCGCCAAAAGCTTTGGTAATAAGCATTTTATGAACTTTTAATCTCTGTCTTTTGAAAATTTACTCAACTTCAAGGGGTTTGAGTTAAGTTCAGAATTTTCTCTTCTGTTTTTAACAATTTTTATAGCAGTAAACAGTGCTTCTCTGAAGGAGCTTTCTGAAGCCTGATTTTTACCCGAGATATCATAACCTGTGCCATGGTCCGGAGAGGTTCTGACAACCGATAATCCGGCTGTGAAATTCACTCCACTGTGAAAAGCGATCTGTTTGAATGGTATTAGACCCTGATCATGGTACATAGCCAGCACAGCATCGAATTGCGAATACGTACGGGCCGCAAAGAAACCATCGGCTGCATAAGGGCCAAAAGCAAAGATTCCCTGAGCATTGGCTTCGGTTATCGCAGGTATGATTATTTCTTGCTCTTCCTGTCCAATCAGCCCCATATCTCCTGCGTGAGGATTCAATCCCAAAACAGCAATTTTTGGCTTTTGAATCCAGAAATCTTTTTTAAGACTTTGATTCATCAGGGAAAGCTTTGATAGAATCTTTTCCTTATTGATTTTTTCGGCAACCTCAGTCACTGGAATATGCCCGGTTACTACTCCCACCCGGATATCTTCACTCACCAGAAACATCAGAGAATCTTCGGCATTGGTCTTATACTGAATATATTCGGTATGACCGGCAAACTGGAAATCAGCACTTTGGATATTGTGTTTGTTAATGGGTGCTGTAACAATCGCATCGGTTTTGCCTGCAATTAAGTCATCGAGTGCCCTTTCTAGTGAAATAAAAGCATACTTGCCACCTGTGGGTGTAGTTTCCCCCAACTCTAAGCGCACATCCTCCTCCCAGCAGTTTATCATATTTGGACGTTTGTTATGCGATTCTTCCGGACGGTTAATTACATTGAAATTGAACTCATTTATATCCAATGTTTTACGATGGAAAAATGCAACTTTAGTATGTCCATATACAATAGGGATACAATAATCCATGATCTTGGTATCCATCAGTGTTTTTATGATGACTTCAAGACCAATACCGTTTACATCTCCTATTGAAATTCCAATTTTAATTTTATCACTCATTCCTGCTTGCCCGTTTATGAAATCAATAGCGCAAAATAATGACTTTAATTTCAAACTGCAATTAAGTAAGTTGTAAGTTGTTTCTTTTAAGTTTCGGATTATCATCATTTATTGAGAAATTCTTCAGCATGAGTACGATCTTATTGACAATTAGTCGAATCAATTCATAGACAAATCATTTGCTAATTTGTTAATTGCCTCAATTTGCTCATTCCCTTAACCTCTTTTTTCCGTAATTTGCACCAAATACAGTGGATATGAGTTTAGTAAGGGCAAAGAAACATCTCGGACAACATTTTTTAACAGATAAAAATATCGCTGAGAAAATTGTCAACAGTCTTCATGCCGGAGATCATTATAAACAGGTATTGGAGGTTGGCCCGGGAATGGGAATTCTTTCCGATTTTTTGCTTGCCAGAACTGATTTGGAAACCTACCTCATAGATATAGACACTGAATCTTATGAATTTTTGAAAAAGAAATATAAAGATCTGGGGCAAAGCCTGATCAATGGAGATTTTTTGCAACTGGATTTTGCGTCTGTTTTTTCCGGAAAATTTGGCATTATTGGTAATTTCCCCTATAATATTTCATCGCAAATATTATTCAAGGTGCTCGATAACCGAGATCAGGTCGTTGAACTGGTTGGAATGTTTCAAAAAGAAGTTGCCCAGCGTTGTGCAGAAACGCCAGGAAGCAAAGAGTATGGTATATTGAGTGTTTTTCTACAGGCCTACTACAAGGTCGAATACTTGTTTTCTGTAAAACCTGGTGTTTTTAATCCTCCACCCAAAGTTACATCGGCAGTCATACGGCTTACCCGAAATGATGTTGAAAAACTGAATTGCGATGAAAAATTGTTCTGGAAGGTTGTCAAAGCAGGCTTTAACCAAAGGCGTAAAACACTGAGAAATGCTTTGTCATCACTTGTCAGCAGAGAAATCATGATTGATGATCCAATGTTCGACCTTCGGGCTGAGCGGCTGAGCGTAGAAGATTTTGTTAAACTGACGAACCTTATTGGTTCCTCAAGAATAATCATAGCATGAACAGAATCCTGATTGCAGACCACTTGCATCCTGCCTTTAAAATTGAGTTAGAAAAACTGGGTTTTGTTTGCGATGAGCTTCCATTTATCAGCAAAAATGAGATGCTGGAGGTTCTGAAAATTTATACAGGAATTGCTGTCCGTACCCGATTTCAGGTTGACCCTGAGCTTATTGATGCAGGTTCAAATCTTAAATTTATTGCTAGGGCAGGCGCAGGTATGGATAATGTGGATTATAACTATGCCAAAACTAAAAATATATGCTGTATCAATGCTCCTGAAGGTAACCGGGATGCTGTAGCTGAACATGTTATTGGCATGTTACTTTCATTACTAAATAATTTAAGGAAAGCAGATAGTGAAGTGCGAAACGGTACCTGGGACAGGGAAGGTAACAGAGGATGGGAGCTAAAAGGCAGAACCGTTGCTATTATTGGATATGGGAATACCGGTCAGATGCTAGCCCGCAAACTCTCAGGATTTGAGGTAAAGGTGATTGCTTATGATAAATACAAAACGGGATTTTCAAGTCAATATGCAGAAGAAGTGAGTATGGAACAGGTTGTTAAAGAGGCAGATATTCTAAGTTTTCATATTCCATTGACCTACGAAACGAAACAAATGGTTAATGAAGAATATTTATTCCATTTTAAAAAGCCTATTATTTTGTTAAATGCTTCAAGAGGTGAAATTGTAAATACAAAAGCCTTGTTGAATGGGATACGCAATGGAAAAATTAACGCTGCTGGATTAGATGTCCTTCAGGTTGAAAAATTCCCCGCTTTAGCTGAGCAGGAATGGTTCAATGAATTGAAAGATTGTCCGAATGTAATTTTAAGTCCGCATGTTGCAGGATGGACCTACGAATCCTACAGAAAAATTTCTGAAGTACTGGCTGAAAAAATAAAACAACTATTTGCTATTGATTGATAATGAAGCTTTTTTGGCATCTCTTCATTCTTCTTACCGATTTCATTATAGAAATTTGGAAATCTAAAATCAAAAATATTATCTTCGTATTCATGTGAGCAAGACTATATTGGCTTTAGCCGACATAGTCTTGTTTGTTTTTAAGAGTTTATTATAAAATGTGTGAGATATGACGGAAGTAACTTATTATACCAGGGAAGGATTAGAAAAACTTAAAGAAGAGCTTCATTTATTAAAAACTGAAGGTCGTTCACAGATTTCAAAAGCAATTGCAGAGGCAAGAGACAAGGGTGATTTGTCGGAGAATGCTGAATATGATGCTGCAAAAGAAGCACAGGGTCATCATGAATCAAAAATTTCAAAGCTTACAAATGTTTTGGCGAATGCCCGTTTAATAGATGAATCAAAGCTTGATTCTACAAAAGTATTGGCATTATCAATCGTGAAGATCAAAAACATGAAGAATGGGGCAACCATGACTTATCAGCTTGTTTCTGAATCAGAGGCAGATCTTAAGACAGGTAAAATTTCAGTGAAGTCACCCATAGCCCAGGGATTACTTGGTAAATCTGTTGGAGATACTGCAGAGATTGCTGTTCCTGCTGGTAAAATTGAGTTTGAGATCATTGAAATCAGCAGATAATTAAAACCTGATCAGCGGATAAATTAAATTATTATGCAATCAATTTTTTCAAAAATTATAGCTGGTGACATTCCGTGTTATAAAGTCGCTGAGACCTCAGATTTTCTTGCCTTCCTAGACATAAACCCATTGACAGAAGGCCATGTTTTGGTTATTCCTAAACAGGAAGTTGATTATATATTTGACTTAGATAGTGAAACATATGTCGGACTAATGATGTTTGCACAGATTGTTGCAAGTGGCTTAAAAAAAGCAATATCATGTCATCGGATTGGTATTTCTGTTATCGGTCTTGAAATTCCTCATGCACATATTCATCTCATTCCAATAAACAACATGGACGATATGAATTTTAGTCGGCCAAAACTAAGTTTTACAGCCGAAGAGTTTGAAGCTACAGCCGAAAAAATTAAGGAACAACTCTAAATCCCTTTATTTTAGACGCTTCTGATTATCCTTTGCAAAAGCATCCCAGCCGGAATAGTTCTTTTTGTTGCCAGTGCTGCTTATTTTTTGGAATGAATGGCAAACTGCAACGGCCAAACCATCAGTAGCATCTAAAAATTCGGGAGTTTCAGAGAATTTCAAAAGTGTTTTCAGCATAGCTGCTACTTGTTCTTTGGAAGAATTTCCATTACCTGTGATGGACTGCTTTATCTTTCTTGGGGAGTATTCAAAAATAGGAAGACTTCGTGATAATGCTGCGGCCATTGCTACTCCTTGTGCCCGGCCAAGTTTTAGCATCACCTGTATGTTTTTTCCGTAGAAAGGGGCTTCGATTGCGAGGCAATCGGGTTGATATTGATCAATCAGAAAAACGGTTTTCTCAAAAATATGTTTGAGTTTCAAAGGATGATCGTCAAGGTGCTGAAGTTTGACGACACCCAAACAGATCAGATCAACTGTACTTTTTACTTCTTTGATAATACCATAACCCATAACACTTGTTCCGGGATCAATTCCAAGGATTATCCGTTCGGTAGATTTTTCTTTAATCATTTTTGACAATATTAAGAAATTACGGGCTTTTTAATGTTTTTAGCCTAATTCAATTTCAATATTTAAATTCACTCAAGCTTTTGCTTAACATTGCAGAAATAAAATACTTTGAATAAGCGTACCCAAAAAATTCTGAGCATTTGCATTAAGTTAACCATTTTAGGTCTGGCTTCCTGGTATATTTACAACAGGCTTAGTAATAACAGTGGTATTACCGACTTCAGGATGATCCTCAATAAGCTTAATCCTTCAGATGTTTGGATAGTGTTGTCTACCCAGATTTTGCTGATGGTATTGAATTGGTTTTTAGAGGCTCTAAAATGGAAATACCTTGTTCAGAAAATAGAGATAATCACTACCTGGAAGGCGGTTGAATCTGTTTTTTGCGGATTGACATGGGCAGTTTTCACCCCGAACCGTATCGGAGAATATGGAGGGAGGGTCTTTTTTCTGTCACCAAATAAGCGGATAAAAGGTGCTATTGCTATGACTGTTGGGGCTTTCGGTCAATTGGTACTGATCAATGTGTTAGGTTCATTGGCACTAAGCTGGTTTATTTTTCATTTTTTAGATCTGAATCCCATCATGAAATTAAGTATAGCCATTTTGGCCCTTGTTTTCAGTGGATTTTTTCTACTTTTCTTTTTCAATATCCATTGGATAAATGGCCTGCTATCAAAGATAAAATTCATGAGGCCTTACAAACGTTTTTTTATTATTTTTTCGAAATTCAAATTGTCAGAGCTCTTGCATATGTCAATGTATAGCGTGTCGCGTATACTTATATTCAGTACACAATATTTTCTGATCATTCATTTTCTGATTCCAGAAATAGATCCGCTGTATATGATATTGATACTGTTCATCTTTTACTTCGTTCAATCCTCAATGCCTTCTCTTGATCTTCTTGACATAGGTTTAAGAGCAACAACCGCTGCTTACTTTTTTTCTTTTGTAACGAATCAGGAAATCGCAGTTATGGCAGCAGTTGCAAGTATATGGCTGATTAATTTAATTATTCCAGCTATTTTAGGGTCAGTTTTCGTTTTAAAACTCAATTTCTTTGGTAGTCCTGATAATTAGTATTGTTTCGTTTAGCCTCGCTGTGGCTTATTTGGGTTTGATACTATTCCTGCGTAGGGGATGGAAGAACCTCAAAACGTATGATCTCAAAAGTAATCAGTTTAAAACTACTGTGAGTGTTATGATTGCGGCACGAAATGAGGAAGATAAGATTTACAATACTATCAGTGATATTCTTGCACAGGATTATCCTTCACATTTAGTGGAATTAATTATTGTAGATGATCATTCTACTGACCAAACATCTGAAATAGTTCTTTCATTTGCAGACAGAGGTGTAAAACTATTGGTTTTGAATGAGAGCAAGCCATTGAATTCATATAAAAAGAAAGCAATAACTGAGGCAATTAAGCTTTCTGAATCAGAACTCATCATCACAACTGATGCCGATTGCAGGATGTCGCCTGCATGGCTGAAAACCATTGTTGGATTCTACGAGACCGGAAATTATAAAATGATCTCCTCACCAGTTCTTTTTTTTGAAGAAAAGAGTGTATTCGAAGAAATGCAAAGTCTTGAATTTTTATTCCTGCTTGGATTAGGAGCTGCAGGAGTAGGAAACAAAATGCCGTCAACATGTAATGGAGCTAATCTTGCTTATCGCAGAGAAGTTTTTTATGAATTAAAAGGATTTCAAGGTATTGATCAATTAGCCTCTGGTGATGATGAACTGTTTCTTCATAAAGTAGCATCAGTTTATCCTGATGGGATTGGCTTTTGTAAAGAACCTGGCGCAATTGTTTATACACATGCAAAATCTACCCTGGGTGAGTTTATTCAACAGCGAAAGCGCTGGGCTTCAAAAAGCACAAAATACAAAAACAAGGCTGTTGTATTTATTGGGGTTTTAGTTTGGCTGTTTAATTTAGTAATCGTTTTATTATCAGTTTTAGGTTTTTACAATCCTTTTTATTGGTACTTATTTTTAGCTATAATAAGTATAAAAATTATTTCTGAACTTTCCTTTCATGTAACTCTCTGCAGGTTTGCAAACAGAAGTAAATTGTTGCGGCTCTTGCCATTACTTACAATAGTCCACATATTTTATATGTTATATATTGGGATTGCCGGCAATTCTGGAAAATACAATTGGAAGGGGAGGATGGTGCGGTAGATATAAGATTTGAGAAAAATCATGAAGTTGGCAAAGCCCGGACTCAGTTACAAGATTTAAGTCAAAAAGCCATAAAACCCTATTTCTGATTGTAAGTTTGGATTAATTCATTAATTTTAAACGCGCAGCCCTCAATATTAAAGTTTTGCAAAGAAAACCAATATCAGCTGTAAACGATGAAAGCGAGTTAATCCAACTTTTGCTTAAACGTCAGGCTGAATTAAACTCTTTGCTTGAAATTACGCAGGCAATTAATACCAATAGTGCTTCCTCAGTCTTATTTGAAATGCTGGAGGTGATATTGAATGTCCACTTAAAAATAGGGGAGATTCGACTATTGATCAAAGAGGGAGAACATTTTTATTGTGCAGCACGGTTTGGTGGTGAATTTGAAAATGCAAAAACATTGCAGCAAACCTATCAGGCATTAATAGATTTTAGAAATATAACTTCTCTCAGAACACATCTAGATCCCTTATTAAATAAGTACGAATATTTTGTGCCGGTTTTTCATAATCAGGAGCTTCTAGCTTTTGTCCTGATAGGGGGTTTTCATATGAATCAGAAACTGTTAAGCAGTGATCTCAATTTTATTCAGACTCTCATCAATGTAATAGTTGTCGCACTTGAGAATAAAAAACTTCTGAAAGAAAGGGTAGTTAGGGAACGTTTACAACGCGATATGGAATTAGCTGTTGAAGTTCAAGGAATGCTTATACCCAGTCGATTACCAAAAACAGGTGCGTTGGAGGTTGGTGCTACCTACCTTCCCAATGAAAATATCGGTGGGGATTATTTCGACTTTATCAAGTTAGGTACGCACGAATATCTTTGGTGTATTGCAGATGCCTCGGGTAAGGGAGTTTCTGCAGCTCTACTGATGGCGAATTTACAGGCAAGTTTAAGAGCTTGGGCTTCAGTAGAGCGGAATCTTGTAAAACTGACAGATCGATTGAATGAGATTGTTTACTCGAATACTAAGGGAGAACGCTTTATAACCTTATTTCTTGGATTATACAATGAACAAACTAGAGAATTGCAATATGTTAATGCCGGGCATAATCCATCAATTCTCATTTTAGATGGCAAGGTTAAGTTCTTAAAAGAAGGTACTACTATCATCGGGGCATTTGAAGTCCTTCCATCCATCCATTTAGGAATTGAAATTCTGACGCCTGGCAGTTTAGTGTTCAATTATACAGATGGCCTTGTTGAAAGCCCCAATGAAGAAGTATATATTTCTGATCAGGAACTTGTTTCACATTTATTAGAAAGCTGTTTATTGGAGGTAGATAATCTTAATGAGACTATTTTGAAGAATATTCAAACCCATAATAATGCAAAGATGGATTCAGATGATATTACTTTATTGACCATTAGGGTATCTTGATAAAATTGTTGTAAATAGCGCGAGTTCGATATAAAAATTTTTAAAGATTAGTATTTAACTACATAGATGGTCTTTTATTTTGCTTTAGAGGAAGCATAGATTGAAGCGAAGCTTCAAGACTATATGTGTCATAAATGAAGGGTGGAAGCTATAAACTGCTGTGTTTCCCTGCCGGCATGGAGGTATGGAGTTTTTAAATTTTATGTCTAGTTCACGTTAACTATAAATTATGCTTCTTCCGTATTTTCAGCAGGATTATATTGAAGCAGGCTGTGATGAGGCTGGAAGAGGATGTCTTGCAGGGCCTGTTTTTGCTGCTGCGGTGATCCTGCCCCGTAGTTTTTCCCACCCCCTACTCAACGACTCTAAGAAAATCAAGGAAAAGGACCGGTTTGAACTTCGTGATGTGGTACAACGGGAATCGCTGGCATATGCTGTTGCATTAGTTGATCATACTGAAATAGATAAAATGAATATTTTGAATGCGTCAATTTTCGCAATGCATCTTGCACTCAGGAAACTTCAAATCCGGCCAGAGTTTATAATTGTTGACGGTAACCGATTCAAATCTTTTGAGGATGTTGGGCATCATTGTATTGTAAAAGGGGATAGTAAGTATTTCTCAATTGCTGCAGCCTCTATTTTAGCTAAAACCTATCGTGACGAATATATGCTAGGCCTGGCAGAAGATTATCCGCAGTATGACTGGACAAACAATAAAGGATATCCCACCATTAAGCATAGACATGCAGTAATTTCCTATGGCCTATCACCTTTTCATCGCAAAACCTTTCAAATCAGTAATCCCCAGCCTAGCCTTGGATTATAAATTCTAAAAGGATAAGACTACACTGAAATTATAGCTCAGCTTTTAATCGTTTTTAATTACTTTTGGCATAGTAATAATCCCTCCTGAATAATGAAAAGTGTTGCATTAAATGATACCCATATTGAGCTTGGCGCCAAAATGGTACCTTTTGCCGGATTTAATATGCCTGTCCAGTATAATGGAATTAACATCGAGCATGAAACAGTTAGAAATGGTGTAGGCGTGTTTGATGTCAGTCACATGGGTGAATTTATCTTAAAAGGAGAAGGTGCTTTAGATCTTATTCAAAGAGTTTGCTCAAATGATGCCTCTGCTCTTTTTGACGGTAAAGTTCAGTATTCCTGTCTTCCTAATGAGGAGGGTGGTATTGTTGATGATCTGCTGGTTTATCGTATTAACGAAAAAACCTATATGCTGGTTGTGAATGCTTCAAATATCGAAAAGGATTGGGACTGGATCTCAAAACATAATACAGGCGGGGTAGAGATGATCAACATCTCTGATCAAACATCTCTGCTTGCAGTTCAGGGCCCTAAAGCTATTGAAGCACTTCAAAGTTTAACAGAGGTCGATCTTTCTTCCATGGAGTATTATACTTTTAAAAAGGGCGTGTTTGCGGGTGTAGAAAATGTATTGATCTCAGCAACAGGCTATACCGGCGCAGGTGGTTTTGAATTATATTTCGAAAAAGAACATTCAGAGCATATCTGGAATGAAATATTTAAAGCGGGCGCACCTTATGGGATCAAACCAATCGGACTTGCAGCGCGTGATACCTTACGGTTAGAAATGGGTTTCTGCTTGTATGGAAACGATATTGATGATACTACTTCTCCGCTTGAAGCAGGCCTTGGCTGGATCACGAAGTTCAGCAAGAATTTTGTGAACTCAGCAAATCTGGCTGCACAAAAACAAAATGGAGTTGAACGTAAACTTGTTGGGTTTGAGATGATCGAAAGAGGTATTCCTCGTCATGATTATGAAATTGTAGACAACGCTGGCATTGCAATAGGTAAAGTGACTTCGGGAACCCAATCGCCAAGTCTTCAAAAGGGTATAGGTATGGGTTATGTCAAAACAAGCTTCTCGAAGGTTGGCACGGATATTTTTATAAAGATTAGAGATAATAAAGTATTAGCGAGGGTGGTAAAAATGCCTTTTAAATAAAAATCTATCCCCTAAATGCAAAAACGTAACCTCGAAGTATGTCTGACACCTGCTTTGCTTCATCTTCACGATTTTACTAACAGTATTGTTGTTGTAATTGATATTTTCAGGGCAACATCTTCAATTTGCTACGGCATTGAAAATGGAGCAGAATCAATCATCCCTGTCGCTACCATTGAGGCATGCGAATCTTACAGACATACCGGTTACCTGCTTGCCGCAGAGCGAAATGGTGAGGTTGTTGATGGTTTCGATTTTGGGAACTCTCCTTTTTCGTATACGAGGGAAAAGGTGGGGGGTAAAACTATTGTGCTAACTACCACTAATGGAACACATGCAATAAACTTGTCACGCGGAGCCCATAAAATTGTTATAGGTTCTTTTTTAAACCTTGAATCTCTCTGCAATTGGCTTAAATCCCAATCTAATGACGTTTTGTTATTATGTTCCGGCTGGAAGGATAAAGTTAACCTTGAGGATACACTTTTTGCAGGTGGGGTTGTACATTGCCTTAGTAAGGAAAATTATGCTTTAGATGATGCAGGTATCGCTTCCGAAGACCTGTATATCATGGCCAAAGATGATCTGAATGCTTATTTGAAGAAAACTTCCCATAGTGAGCGCCTGAAAAAGCTGGGTATTGAGGAAGATATTAAATTTTGTCTAAATCTGAATATTACCAAGGGGATTCCTGTGCTGGATGGAGATCGACTGGTTAAACTGACATAAAGGCTTACAAGCTTCAAAACCCTGTCAGCCTTCGGGTTATTTCAACTTCTCATTGTTCTTATGTCTGTCGGCATCTCTGATATTTTTCTTTTCCATATTTTTTATGAGCGCTTCGGTCAGATTTACACCAGTCTGGTTGGCAAGACAGATAAGAACAAATAGCACATCGGCCAGTTCATCTGCCAAATCATGACTTTCATCTGATTTTTTAAAGGATTGCTCACCATATTTTCTGGCCATAATTCGGGCAACTTCTCCAACCTCTTCCATTAGAATTGCGGTATTAGTTAGTTCATTAAAATACCGAACCCCGGTAGTTCTGATCCATTCGTCAACATTTTGCTGTGCTTCCTGTATTGTCATAAGAATTATTTTTTACTTATTCCCGTGATTTAGTATCCATAATTATAGTTACCGGGCCATCATTTACCAGACTGATTTGCATATCTGCACCGAACACCCCGGTCTGGATTTTAGTTCCAGTAAGCTGACCTAACTCACTGATCATTTTTTCATATAGGGGAACAGCCAGTTCGGGCTTAGCAGAACGCGTAAATCCCGGCCGGTTTCCTTTTTTTGTGGAGGCAAATAAGGTGAACTGACTAATGAGTAAAATATTACCCTGCACATCAACCAAGGCTTTATTCATCATTCCATTCTCATCTGAAAAGATCCTCATGTTGCTGATCTTTTGTGCCAGCCAATTCAGGTCTTCATCGGTATCATTATCTTCAATACCGAGCAGTATCATAAAACCCTTACCAATTTGTCCGCTGATTTTACCCTCAATGCTACAGGTCGCGCTGTTGACCCGCTGAATCACTGCTCTCATCTTATGCCCTGGTGTCGTTATTATTGTAAATACTTAAGTAGCTGTCGTATCTGGATGGTTCTAACTCACCTGATTCCAGAGCCTCAATAACAGTGCATCCAGGTTCGTTGAGATGCCTGCAATTATTGAATCGGCAATCATCCATTAACCTTCTGATTTCTGGAAATAATCGACCGAGTACCTGCTTCTCAATATCGAAGACACCGAGTTCACGTATTCCGGGTGTATCAATCAGGTATCCGCCAAAAGGCAGTCTGAACATCTCAGCAAAAGTTGTGGTGTGTTTTCCTTTATCACTCCAATCAGAGATCTCACCAGTTTTAAGTTCATGGCCTGGTAATAATGCATTAATTAGGGTCGATTTTCCAACACCTGAATGCCCACTGACCAGCGTTACTTTATTTTTCAAAAGCCCTCTTAACTGATCAAGATTTGTTGCCTTTAATGCGGAAACACTGTAACAGGGGTAGCCTGCCTGCTCATAAATTGACTGGTAGTCATCTAAAATATCAAGACCTTCAGCGCTAAACAAGTCGAGTTTATTAAATATTAATTTGGCAGGTATATCATAGGCCTCAGCTGTTACAAGAAACCGGTCAATAAATCCCAGTGAAGTACGTGGAGAGGCCAGAGTGACAATAAGAAAAGCCTGATCTAAATTTGCCGCAATAATCTGTGCCTGCTTTGAGAGGTTAACTGACTTTCGGATAATATAATTTTTTCTTGGCTCAAGGTCGGTAATAAGCCCCGTATCCTGATCGGGTTCAGGCTGAATTGTTACACGATCTCCTACAGCAACAGGATTGGTTGTTTTAATATCAAGGGTTCGAAACTTACCCTTAATACGGCATTTAATGGCTCTTCCCTCATCGGTTTGAACTTCATACCAGCTTCCTGTTGATTTTATAACTAGTCCTTGCATTTGATCATATAAGATACTTCCTGATTACACTATCAATAATTTTACGACTTATTTATTATCATTTTAATAAAAAATACTAATTATTTAAAATAAATTCACAAGAATTTGTGAATTCAAAAATTAAATCCGTTATTTACTACACAGTAAAAAAATGATAAGAACATTTTATACCACCACAACAATCACTACCACGCTGATGCTTGGGGAAGGTAAATGTATGGTGTAAATTTAGCATAAAACATCAAAACGCCTTCCTCCGACAAAGGGGAAGGCGTTTTTTTTTACAAAAATTCAAGAAATTCCGCACATGCGGGGATGTAAATAAGTATACACTAATGAAAATTTTAAAGTTCGGGGGTACCTCAGTAGGATCGGTTGAGTCGATCAGTAAGTTATTACAAATCATAGAAAAGGAACAAAATCAGATAGGTAATCCGGTTATTGTTCTTTCAGCGATGAGCGGGGTCACGAATCTTTTGTCGGCAATGGCTGATAAGGCTGCACAGGGTGGAACTTTCAGCCATGAATTGAAGGAGCTGGAAGAACGTCATTTTGAGGTGATTAAGGAATTATTAGCCGTACCAAAACAAAATCCGGTATTTACAAAACTTCGAATTCTCTTCAATGAACTGGAAGATCTTTTGCAAGGTGTTTTAATTCTTCGTGAACTGACTCCGCGTACCCGGGATTTGGTTTTAAGTTATGGTGAGCGTTGTTCAACATTTATGATCAGTAAAATCGCCGGACAGAAGTCGGATGATGATATTTACGTCAATGCAGCAGATCTTATTAAAACTGACAGCACTTTTGGACAGGCACGTGTGAATATGGAACTTACGGAGATCCTGATCAGAGATCTTTACAATAATAATCCAGGTAAAATGCTGTTCGTTACCGGCTTCATTGCAAGTAATAGTGAGGGTAGAATCACTACCCTAGGTAGAGGAGGAAGTGATTATACAGCTGCCATCTTTGGATCAGCCCTGAATGCTGAGGAGATAGAGATCTGGACTGATGTGAACGGAATGATGACTGCAGATCCCAGAATGGTTAAAAAGGCCTTTTCATTGCCTGAACTTTCTTACACAGAAGCAATGGAGTTATCTTTTTTTGGAGCCAAGGTGATATACCCTCCAACGATGATACCTGCGTTTATGAAAAAAATTCCGATCGTAATCCGGAATACATTTGAGCCTGAGTTTCCTGGTTCCGTCATCAGACATGATTGTGAAAATTCTAGCCTTGCCATAAAAGGAATTTCATCAATTAATGATATCAGTATCATCAATCTGGAAGGGAGCGGAATGGTTGGTAAAGCGGGTTTTAGCGGTCGACTCTTTTCATTGCTTGCCCGTGAACAGATCAATGTTATTCTTATTACTCAATCTTCTTCAGAACACAGTATCACTTTTGCAATCCATCCTGCTGATGCGGTCAGAGCACAACAATTGATTGAGCAGGAATTTGAACTTGAGTTGCTCGCCAAAAAGATCGAATCACCTGTTTTTGAACAGGGTCTTTCAGTTCTCGCTATTGTCGGTGAAAATATGAAACAAACTCCCGGCATTTCAGGTAAGCTTTTTCATTCATTGGGACGTAACGGAATCAATGTGAGGGCAATTGCTCAGGGATCTTCAGAATATAATATTTCTGTTGTGATATCAAGGGAAGACCTAAATAAAGGTCTTAACGCTGTGCATGATGCTTTCTTTGTTGAATTAAATAAAACTTTGCACGTGTTTTGTCTGGGTACCGGAAATATTGGAACTACTTTATTCAAACAATTACTGGAACACAAAGACTTTATTCAAAAGCATAACGGAATACAGATCAAAGTTGTTGGTATTGGTAATACCCGCAAGATGATTTTCGATGCAGAAGGTATTGAACTTGAAAACTGGCAGGATACATTGCAAAATACAGGTGAGCAGGCTGACCTTTCTCTTTTTGTAGAAAGGATGCAATCAATGAATCTTCCCAACTGTGTTTTTGCAGATAATACAGCGAGTTTAAAACCTATAGAACATTATCAGGAGATATTCAGCTCAAATATTTCTATTGTAACCTGTAATAAGATTGGGAATTCTTCTTCATTCGAACAGTACAAACTGTTTAGGGATACTGCAAGATTGCATGGGGTAGATTTCTTCTATGAAACCAATGTAGGGGCGGGTCTTCCTATTGTAAAGACCTTGAAAGATCTGATGATTAGCGGGGATCGGATTATAAGTATTGAAGCAATACTTTCCGGGACTATTTCGTACATTTTTAACAACTACAAAGGTGATATAACATTCCATGATATTGTGAAGCAGGCTCAGGAGAAAGGCTACACTGAACCCGATCCTCGTGATGACCTTCGTGGCACTGATTTTATGAGAAAGATGCTGATACTTGCCCGTGATGCCGGATATGAACTTGAAGCTTCAGACGTAGAGATTGAAAGTATGCTTCCAAAATCATGTTTAGGTGCTGATACGGTGGGTGATTTCTATAAAACTTTACTGGCCGAGAATAGCTTTTTTGAAAGCATGAAAAAGCAGGCTGAGAATGGCAAGAAAGTGCTCAGGTATATTGGTAAGCTTGAGAATGGCAAGGTTAATATCGGACTTCAGATGGTTGACGAAACACATCCTTTTTATGCCTTGTCAGGAAGCGATAATATCATATCATTTATAACTGATCGCTACAAAGAAAGGCCAATGGTTGTTAAAGGTCCGGGTGCAGGAGCTGAGGTTACTGCAGCAGGAGTGTTTGCAGATATTGTGCATGTAGGTGCTAACAAATTCTGATAGCAGCTGATTATTTTAATATTTTTGATTGTTCGGATTAAGCAGAATTCTCGGGAGACATTAAACAAATATGAATAGATCTGTAAAAGTTTTTGCACCTGCAACAGTTGCGAATGTAGTTTGTGGTTATGATGTATTGGGATTTGCAGTAAATGCACCTGGTGATGAAGTAATTATGAGCCTCAAAGATGAACCCGGCGTAATAATCACCAAAATAAGCGGAGATGATGGACGTCTGCCCTATGATCCTGCAAAGAACACGGTTAGTGTGAGTGTGCAGCATTATCTTAATCATATTGGTAAATCCGATGTGGGAGTTCAGATCGAATTGAATAAAAAGATGCCGATTGGTAGCGGATTAGGATCAAGTTCTGCGAGTACAGTTGCAGGTTTGTTTGCTATTAATACCCTGATGGATAGCCCCCTATCTAAAATGGAACTTGTGCCGTTTGCCATGAAAGGAGAAGAATTGGCTTGCGGCTACGGACATGCAGATAATGTGGCTCCCGCGCTGCTTGGGGGCTTTGTTCTTATACGCAGCTATGATCCCTTGGATATTATCCAGCTACCGTTTCCTGAAGAACTTTATTGCTCAATTGTTTTTCCGCAGGTGGACGTTCCAACACGAGATGCACGTCAAATTATAAGAAGTAAAATATTATTGAAAGACGCAGTGGTTCAATGGGGGAATGTAGCTGGATTGGTTAGTGGTTTGTATACCAAAAATATAGATCTGATTGCCCGGAGTATGAAGGATGTGATTGTTGAGCCAGTCAGATCGATTCTGATTCCTGATTTTTACAGATTAAGAGAAATTGCCATGGAAAATGGAGCTTTGAGCTTTGGCATTTCTGGTTCTGGGCCATCGGTTTTTACATTTACCAGGAATGATGAAGATGCGCGGCGGATCAATGAAAAATTGCAGGCACATTTCAGATGGCTGGATACAGAAAGTATTGCATACCGGTCGCCGATTAATGCTCAGGGACCAATAATTTTAGATTAATGATCTTATACAGTACCAATAATAAAGCTTTGAGAGTTCCTTTTAAGGATGGAGTTTTCAATAGTTTACCTTCAGACAAGGGTTTATATATGCCGGTAAATATCCCGGTGCTGGATTCGGAATTTATTGCTGATCTGCACAACTATACCTTGCCAGATATTGCTTTCCAGGTATCTAAATCAATTCTTAATGATGCAATTCCCGAAGCAGCTCTTAGGTCGATTATTGATGATGCGATTAATTTCGATGCACCGCTTATTGAAATTTCTAAGAGCATAAATGTTCTTGAACTTTTCCATGGCCCCTCTTTAGCATTCAAGGATTTCGGTGCCAGATTTATGAGCCGGGTGATGAGTTATTTTTTGCAGACGGGCGAGAAGCAATTGGATGTACTCGTGGCAACTTCGGGCGATACAGGTGGAGCTGTGGCACTGGGTTTCCTGGGGGTGCCGAATGTAAGAGTAACTATTTTATTTCCTAAAGGCAAGGTAAGTCCGATACAGGAACTTCAGTTAACTACCAATGGAGAAAATATTAGAGCAATTGAGATTGATGGCACCTTTGATGATTGTCAGGCCATAGTAAAGCAGGCTTTTAATGATCCTGAACTGAAAGAGAAATTTCGTCTCACCTCTGCCAATTCCATTAATATTTCAAGATTGATCCCACAAACATTTTACTATTTTAATGCTTATGCACAGATTCGTCGGATGGGGTATAAAGAAGTGGTATTTTCTGTCCCAAGCGGTAATTTTGGTAATATTGGAGCGGGTTTACTTGCCTGGAAAATGGGACTGCCCGTTAGGGCATTTCTTGCTGCAACCAATGCGAATGATACGGTTCCAGTTTTTTTTAAAACCGGAGTTTATCAAGCAAAGCCAAGTGTGCAGACCCGGTCAAATGCAATGGATGTTGGTGATCCGAGTAATTGGGTTAGAATTATGGATCTTTTTAATGGGGACTGCAGCTTAATTAAAAATTTGATCAGTGCCAGTAGTTTCAATGATGATGAAACCCTTAAAGCCATAAAGCTTGTATATAAGGAGCATGGCTATATCATGTGTCCGCATACAGCTATTGCCTGGCTGGCCTTACGTAGCTGGATGAATAATCATAACTCTGATGAGATTGCAGGTGTATTTTTAGCTACAGCTCATCCTTGCAAATTTCCTGATATTTTTCCTGCTGATATGGCATCGAAAACAGCTGTACCTGAACAGGTACAGGGGCTGGAAGGCAAGAAAAGGGTTTTTACAAGTCTTGGAAATGAATTTGAAGGATTTAAGGCTTATTTGCTTGGGTAAAAACCACCTTAACGCTGACAGGGTTTAAAACCCTGTCAGCGTTATAATTTACAAAAAATCAATGATGAGTTATTGGATAATTATTCAACGGTAGTTCTAATTGTTCAAATGGTAATTACCGTCGAATTATTCCCCTTTTTAAACTTCTGTTTATAAAGGGAATGACTGTTGTGTTCGTTTTATTAAAAAATAGCTTCCGCGATTCTCTTCGTCGGACCTGGATTGCTCATCGTATAAAAGTGCAATACCGGCGCTCCAACTTTCATCAGTTCTTTACATTGAGCAATCATGTGTTCAATTCCAACTTCCCTGACCTCTTTTTCTGACTTGCATTGCTGAACCGCTTCGCTCAGTTCTTCAGGCAAATCGATATGGAAGATTTTCGGCAAGCTGATTAATTGTTTAGCTGAAGTGATAGGTTTCAATCCCGGAATGATTGGAACGTTTATCCCATTTTCACGGCACAGCGCTACAAATTCAACATATTTGGAATTGTCAAAAAACATCTGTGTCACTATAAACTCAGCCCCCAGCTCAACTTTCTTTTTCAGAAAATTAAAATCTGTTTTCATGTTTGGAGCTTCAAAATGTTTTTCAGGATATCCCGCAACACCGATACAGAATTTTGTCTTGTAGGCTGTATCGTAGTCCTCGTGAAGATAAACTCCCTTATTCATATTTACTACCTGCTCTAATAACTCAGTTGCATAAGCATGGCCGCCGGGTGCTGGAATGAATCCAGAATCTGCATGACGGGCATCACCACGTAAAACCAAAACGTTATCTATACCTAAAAACTGCAGATCGATCAGGGTGTTTTCAGTTTCTTCTTTTGTAAAGCCTCCGCAGATCAAATGGGGAACTGCATCAACATTGTACCGATTCATGATCGATGCGCAAATAGCCACCGTTCCCGGGCGTTTACGATAAGAAACCTTCTCCAGTAGCCCACTTTCATGCTGTTTATAAATGTAATCCTCCCTATGATAGGTTACATCAATAAATGGAGGATTGAAATCCATGAGTGGATCTATTGCATCATAAATGCCCTGTATACTCTGCCCTTTTAAAGGTGGAAGCAACTCAAATGAGAAAAGTGTTTTGCCTTTGGCTTTTTTTATGTGTTCGGTGATTTTCATGACTACTAGTTGGTTAGTTGGTTAGTTGTCGGTTAGTTAGATTATATCTACTACAGCCATAACCAATTACGTATATGCTATTCTTTTTTATCAATAGTGTACTTAATGAAACCATATATTAATTTATCTGATACCTCAATTTTTGTGAGGCAGGAAGATAATTGATCTTCTGTGATGTATAATAGTTCATTTAAAATGTAAAGTTGTGTTTCCAATTCATTTAATGAACCTCTAGCGATTGACAAAATTGTACAGTCTCTTTTTTTATACTGTCTTCCACAACCTTCTGCTATATCAGATGGCACAGAAACTGCGCATCGCCTAATCTGTGAAACGATCCCGAACTGTTCTGATTTTGGGAAAGTGGCAGTAAGCTCATAAACATGCGAAGCTGATGGACGTGTATGTTTCCATACATCCAACTCGGTATATTTCTGATAAGCACTCATGTATAACCTAACAACTAACCAACCATTAGTATCCCAAATTCGGGCTCAACCATCGCTCCGTTTCTTCTAATGTCAAACCTTTACGAACAGCATAATTTTCTACCTGATCTTTATTGATTTTACCTAATCCGAAATAGCGTGACTGCGGGTGAGCAAAATAATAACCACTAACTGCTGCGGTAGGATACATAGCATAGCTTTCTGTTAAATGAATTCCTGTTGACTTTTCTGCATCAAGAATTTCAAACAATGTCGCTTTTTCTGTATGATCAGGGCAGGCGGGATAGCCCGGTGCCGGACGAATACCTCTGTATTTTTCCTTGATCAGATCTTCAGAACTAAAAGATTCATCGTTTGAGTATGCCCAGAATTCTTTTCTAACCATCTCATGCATCCGCTCTGCAAAGGCCTCTGCAAGGCGATCAGCAAGAGCTTTTACCATAATGCTGTTATAGTCGTCAAAATTCTTTTCAAACACAGCTACTAATTCATCACAACCAATCCCGGTGGTAACTGCAAAGCCACCCCAATAATCAGCAATTCCTGAATCTTTAGGTGCGATAAAGTCTGAAAGTGCATAATATGGTTCATCTGTTGCTTTCTCGGCCTGTTGTCTTAATGTATGAATGGTTTTATAAACCTTTGTTCTGCTTTCATCAGTATAGAGTTCAATATCATCTCCCACAGAATTGGCCGGCCAGAAACCAATCACGGCTTTGGCTTTCAAAGATTTGTCGGATATGATTTTATCCAGCAATATCCTCGCTTCGTCATATAATTTCTTTGCTTCTGTACCTACAAATGCATCCTTAAATATCTTGGGGTAGCTGCCTCTTAGTTCCCATGTATGAAAAAATGGAGTCCAGTCTATGTAGGGTACAAGTTCTTCAAGAGAAAAGTCAACAAATGTTTTGGTTCCAAGGAATAATGGTTTTGGGGCAACAACAGTGTTCAGATCAATTTGAAACTTAGCGGACCTTGCCTCTTCAATGGTTTTAAAATTTTTATCTGTTTGTTTACTTAAATGAGCCTCTCTTGCTTTTGAATACTCGTTATGAATGGTTGTAATGTACTCATCCCTGTTTTCATCACTCATTAGGGTACTGCATACCGTTACACTTCTCGAAGCATCAAGAACGTGAACTGATGGACCTGAATAATTTGGAGCCACTTTCACTGCAGCATGAATTCTGGAAGTTGTTGCTCCGCCAAGGATTAATGGAATCGTAAATCCTTCCCTTTCCATTTCTTTTGCGAAATGAACCATTTCATCCAGAGATGGTGTAATCAATCCGCTGAGCCCTATTATATCTACATTTTCAGCCTTGGCTGTTTCAATAATTTTTTGTGCAGGGACCATTACCCCAAGGTCAATAACCTCAAAATTATTACATGCCAGAACAACTCCTACTATGTTTTTTCCGATGTCATGAACGTCGCCTTTTACTGTAGCCAGCAAGACTTTTCCAGCATTTTTACGCTGATTACTGTCTGCATTATTGAGTTTTTCTTCTTCAATAAATGGTAATAAGTAGGCCACAGCTTTCTTCATTACCCTCGCAGATTTTACAACCTGAGGCAGGAACATTTTTCCCTGACCAAACAAATCACCAACTATTCCCATCCCGTCCATTAGTGGTCCTTCAATTACCTCAAGGGGCTTGGCATATTTTTGACGGGCTTCTTCAACATCATCATCCAGATAGTCGATGATACCTTTTACAAGAGAGTGGGATAAGCGCTCTTCCACATTTCCTTTACGCCATGCCTCATCCTTCACGATAACTTTACCTGTTGTTTTAATCGTTTCAGCGAAATCTACTAAACGTTCTGTTGCGTCAGGTCTATGGTTAAGTAGCACATCTTCAACTAGTTCCAGTAAATCCTTCGGTATTTCTTCATATACTTCAAGCATTCCGGCGTTTACAATACCCATATCCAGTCCTGCTTTAATTGCATGGTACAGGAATGCTGAGTGCATTGCCTCTCTGACGGTATTGTTCCCTCTGAAAGAGAATGAAATATTACTTACTCCACCACTTACCTTGGCAAGAGGAAGATTTTGTTTGATCCAGCGGGTAGCTTCAATGAAGTCTACTGCATAATTATTATGTTCTTCAAGTCCTGTAGCTACAGTGAGAATATTCGGGTCGAAGATGATATCCTGTGGAGGGAAATTGACTTCATTAACCAGAATGTTGTACGATCTTTGACAAATTTCCTTACGTCTTTCGAGTGAATCAGCTTGTCCGGTTTCATCAAATGCCATCACAACTACGGCTGCTCCATATTGACGGATTTTCCCAGCATATGTTTTAAAGGCTTCTTCTCCTTCTTTCAGAGAAATTGAATTCACAATACCTTTTCCCTGAAGACATTTTAATCCGGCTTCAATGACAGTCCATTTGGATGAATCCACCATGATAGGTAGTTTGGAAATATCCGGTTCTGAAGCAATCAGGTTCAGGAATTTAACCATTGCAGCTTCAGAGTCGAGCATACCTTCATCCATGTTGACATCGATGATCTGAGCACCGCCTTCAACCTGCTGACGAGCAACAGAAAGTGCGGCATCAAAATCCCCGCTAAGAATCAATTTCGAGAATTTTGGAGATCCGGTAATATTGGTTCGTTCTCCGATATTGACAAAGTTCGTTTCGGGAGTTAAGGTAACCGGCTCAAGTCCGCTAAGCCTCATAAATGGCTCAGGTTTTGCGGGTATCCTTGGCGAAAATTTTGCTGCTTTTTCGGCTATGCATTTTATATGTTCAGGGGTTGTACCACAACAACCACCAACAATATTAACAAAACCATTTTCTATGAAATCTTCAACCAGATGAGCGGTTTCATGCGGCAGTTCATCATATGCTCCAAACTCATTTGGGAGTCCGGCATTGGGATAAGCAGAAATAAAGCAAGCCGATTTTTTAGAAAGCTCTTCAATGTGGGGACGCATATCTTTAGCTCCTAGAGCACAATTCAGTCCAATACTCAATAAATTGGCATGATTCAATGAGTTTAAAAATGCTTCAACAGTCTGGCCGGATAAAGTTCTCCCGCTGGCATCAGTTATCGTTCCCGAGATCATGATATCAATCTTCCTGCCGGTCTCATTCTCATAATTTTTGGTAGCAAAAAGAGCAGCCTTGGTGATCAAAGTATCAGTGATTGTTTCGAAAAGTAATACATCTGCACCCCCTTCAATTAAACCTTTAACTTGTTCGTAATAAGCATCCACCAATTCTTCAAAAGTAACAGCCCTATAGCCAGGATCATTGACATCAGGTGACATAGAGGCCATTTTGGTTGTCGGACCGAGCGCGCCGGCAACAAAACGGGGTTTGTCAGGATTTTTCAATGTGTACTCATTGGCAATTTCTTTCGCAATTCGCGCACCCTCAAAACTCATTTCATATGACAGTTCTTCCATTTGGTAGTCGGCCATGGAAATACGTTGTGTACTGAAGGTATTTGATTCAATGATATCTGCACCTGCCTCAAGGTATTCTGCATGAATCGCCTTGATGATGTCTGGGCGGGTAATGTTTAAAAGGTCATTGTTACCCCTCACATCACAGGGGTGATCTTTAAATCGTTCTCCTCTGAAATCTTCTTCTGTTAGCTGGTATCGCTGGATCATGGTGCCCATGGCACCATCAATAACTAGGATTCGTTTTTTGAGTTCTTCTCTAATGCTCATATATATTTTAGACATGAGATATGAGGTGTGAGATGTGAGATAAAACTGATGGATTCCAAGGATTTTTGCACGCCAAAGTATAATATCTAATATCTAGTATCTCGTATCTGCAGAAAAGCTTATCTTCGAAAAGTCTGCAATGGTTGAAATTGCTTATCTGTTCCGCCTTGGGCGGCTAGAATGTAGCATATCACTAGCACAGTTTGCTAAGATTTCTCAGGGTCTAATCCCTCCATCTTTCTAAATAAGCAGTGCAAAAGTGCATGATATTTTGATGAAATGCAAATTGAGTTATAAGATGACATTTCGCTGAAAAAAGCCACCAATTATCAGCCTGTTGAAAGCAAATATTTGGTAACGGATAACAAATTGCTACTTCCGGTTTCCGAAAAGACGAAGCAGCATCAAAAACAAATTAATAAAATCCAGATAAAGGGTTAG
>CAMBFY010000004.1 GCA_945865415.1 Sphingobacterium thalpophilum | reverse complement strand
ATGGATAATATCCGGATTAAGGTATTGAAACAGCCTGAAGTACCCAGCGCATTTAGTCCCAATAATGATGGAGTGAATGATCTGTGGAATGTAAAATATCTTGAAAGTTACGTAAATGCAAGTGTCAAGGTTTTCAGCCGGTATGGGGGCATAGTTTATCAGAGCAATAAAGGATATTCTATACCATGGAACGGACAATTTAATGGAATAGATTTACCGATAGGCACCTATTATTATATTATTGACCCCAAAACTAAGGGGCGGAAAGCTATTTCCGGTGCGGTGACGATATTGAGGTGAGTAGGGAGTATCAAGAACCAAGAATCAAGACATGTACTTTTTCATTTGAAATTTAATTTCAGACTTACCGATTTACCTAGGCATCATGGCGGTTAAATTCGTCAGTCGCTTGCTGATATTGATTTTTAAAACTAAAATTATTTCAGATCAGATTATCTTCAGTTAGAATTGATCAGAGATTTGTTCTGCTTTTTTATTTCAGTTGTAAAATTGAATCTCCAAATTGATAGATTACAAAGTTGAGTGCATAAAAAAACCGGCTCTGAAGTTTAGAGCCGGTCGGGTGTTTGGTCGTTTAGACCTTCTGCTCAACAACAGGTTTTAAATGCTGTAATTTTTCTTCTAATTCCAGTAGTTCATTCATCATCTTCTTTCTGTAAACCTCAGTCTGGTCTTTAATTTGGGGAATCAGTTTTTTGTAATATTCTATTCCGTTTTCCAGCTGCTCTTTAAATTTGATAATATACTTGGCTTTTTTATCATTCATTTCCTGAATCTGTTTGCTGATTTCCTTTTTAAGGTATTCTACATAAAGATTGAGTTCATTGACAAAGAGATTAGGTCGATTGGGGTCATTCAACAAGTTGAGCTTACCATAAATATGGCTGACCATCTCATCCAATGAAAATTTGCCGCTGAAATAGGCAATATTGGGGCCAGGACAGATCACTGTGACCCGACTCTCTTTGGGTTTAAGAATATTATTTTTTAAGTATGCCGATGCAGCAAGTCCTTCGCACAAGCATAGCTTCTCAGTGATCTCCTCGAATTTTGTCTGGAATTCATCCGCTGCTAAGCCCTCTGATTCAAGTTGTTTTATTTTAAGATTCTGATATTCTCTGGATGCGGTGCAGATCGGTAGTTCAGTAAATTCGGTATTTGAGGATAAGAATTTTTTAACACAGGGGCTGCCCGGTCTTCCTTTTGCAATGCGTTCCAAACGTTGTTTCTCGGCTGTGCTCTTTCTGAAATTATTGAAAGGTATTCCCAGTGGAGAAGAACCGCTGATATAAAAATCATCATGGCTGGCGCTTGCAAGTAGTTCAAGTGTTTCGGCATCCACATTTGTTGCTTCAGGCACCAATAAAAAGGGACTTCCCCAACCGGTTGCGTCAAGCTGATAATGATTAATCAGAAAATTGTTTTCATCTGAAGTTCCAATCCCTCCCTGAACACTGATCTTTAATTTAGGAACAGTAGAAAGCTGAATACCTTTTTCTTCTATTGCTTTACTATAAATCTGATACAGTTCTTCAATCATCTCCTGCCTCTTGGTTTTGAATTCTTCCAAAATCGGTCCCAAAAGATATCCTTCAGTCGCAAACGCATGACCACCACAATTCAGTCCGGATTCAACTCTGAATTCTGAAACCCAAAGCCCTTTTTTAGCTAAAAATTTGGCCTGTATCAATGCCGACCTGAAATCACTTACCTTAAGAATGATACTTTTTCTGAAATTGCTAAACTGATCAGGTAAAAATTCTGCAAAATTTTCCAGATAACTGTACAGTCGTGGGTTCATTCCTGCTGAAAGGACTACTGGAGTATTTAATTCACTCTCAGCAAATCCCTTAAGTGCTGATAATGCATCCGAAATCTGCTCACCGCTGGTATTTGGGTTCATTCGGTCGACCTTGGCCATGATATTAACCTGGATTTCTCCTTTCTCAATTTCACTACGTAACTCACTTTGCAGGCTAAAACACTTTTCAGCATCCTGCTCGTTTAGCATTTGCTGGTATTTAATCTTGAGTGGAGAGCTTTCAGGCAAAAGACTGAAATATCTTGTCAAATCAGTTCCATCTTCAAATGACTGGAGACGTAGTGATTCAAACTGATTGTCGACAATTTTTTTAACCAAATTAAGATAAGCTTTAATTCTTTTACTGCGGAAATCAGTTTCTTTGGGATCAATAGCAATAAATTCCTCATTGTTTTTTTGACTGTATAATTGCCGCATACGTTCAATTAATATATCATCAACAATTGACACAACCGAGCTGATACCATAACGGGCTACTTTGATTGGGGTGTCTACTGAATAGGCAAGCCCTAAAACAGGAATATGAAATGTATGACTCATGAAAAAGAATTAATTAGGGTTAATCCACGAGTACAAATTAGGGTATTAAAGTGTTCTTAAAATATGATGGCGGTCACTTATTAAAGTTATATTATTGTAATAGTATAGGTGCCAATTGGCTACAGTCCTTTAATTAACCTGAGATTTTTGAGAATTGAGTAGATCCTGAATTCGTTAGCACTTAATCATCAAATAATAACGGTTGACGTAGTTGTCGCCTGTCTTTCTTTATTAAATTCATGTAACGCGCGAACCAGCAGCGAAGGGCTGCCCGTACCGATGAAAAACAGATCCGGGTAAAATAAACCTTGCCGCAGGTGGTAGCTTCCGGCTCTTAAAAATTTGATAAGGAACACCAGTTAAAGCCGGAACTACCCCGAAGGAAAGGGCTGAAAAAACCTATAATACGCAGGTATTGGTTTCAAAAATTTAACCATTATACTCCAGAGCCTTACCTGTTTAAGTATAACCCTATCTTTTATCCTTCCTTAAATCAAGATGAGGGTAATTAGATAATTCAAGAAATCATTACTATTCCATTTCAAGTTTTCTGATCAGTTCAGCACTTTGGGCTCTTCCCTGATCTAATCTTCCAGCAAAGAATGTTTTCACCTGATCAAAATGTTGTTTATAACCTTCCATATCACCATAAACAATCAGGGAAGACCATTCTCTAACTGCTGAATGGAATTCCAAATCATCGCCCCTAATGGTTTTATCAAATAATGCGGTATTGATAGACTCTTCGAGTAATTCTTCGTTCTTGAAAAGGTATTCAGCGATTCCCAATCGTAATCTGAATGGGGGAGTCTGACAAATTAAGTTGTCATAAGGATTAATACCAAGGTGGTACCAGGCATCAACCATACTTAACAGACTGAGGTGGGAATTTGGCTTTCGACTTTCTGATCCAGCAGATAAGGAGAATTCCTGCATTACTTTTTCATCCAACATTACCCCTTGATGATCCTGACCAAAAATAAAGTCTCTGGCCTGATATAAGCGTTTTCGTAAGGATGATTCCTCCTCTTTTATCATGAGTTTGAATAACTCGGATTCTGAAATGGCATAACGTTTGATCTGATGTCTTGCATAGGGATTTAGAATTGCAAGTCCGCCGTAAATGTGTGCCTTGTAACTAAATATTCTAAGTGTAATCAGTATTTTAACATTGTCAATACCTCCGAGGTAAGAGGCGTTCTCCCAAGGGAAGAAACCGGCTTCTTTCCAGGCAGTTCCCATACTTTCGAAACCCATATGTGTTACCGCCTGCGTATCAGCTACAATTTTGTCATGCTCATGAAAATCTGCTATCTCTACTAAAACAGAACCCAATGCAGATAAAAGATCTGTCATTCGCTGGTATGCCTCTTTGCTGGTTCTGTGTGGAATAACGATCATCTTTTGGCCCTTGGGATCAAATCCCGGACCATGCAGGGAATGGCAGGTAATAATATGAACATCCTTGGGAAGATATTTTTCAAATGCTTCTATTTCTGGATGTTTAACTGATGTTTGTCCTGCTACAATTGCGCCGTATTTTGTGTATGAACCATACAAGCTCAGAACTTCAGCGATTCGTTCGGCCTCAACAGAGTAAATGATCACATCAGAAATTCTCGATACCGCTTTACCATCATCCAGAATTTCGATTCCGTATGGACTTAATTCATTTTCCAGGATCTCTCTGCGAAATGGAAGGTCACATCCATAAACCCTGTATCCTGCCCTGGCGAAAGATTTAGCATAGATACATCCCATATCCCCAAGACCGATTATTCCTATATTCATGATTTTATGCTAAAATTTTAGGATGAAAAATGAGTGCATTATCGATCAGGTTTATTTCAATTAAAAATCAATAAAATTTATGCTAGTTAAATATTCCCGTAAGCCGCTTCATCTTTTAAATGCTGAATATTATCGTAATATTACATATTTTTCTCATATTTAAATATGTCAGAGACATCCTTTAGAATAATTTAACATCAATATGCCAGATTATATTTTATCACTCGATCAGGGAACAACGAGTTCCAGAGCTATTTTATTTAATCGTTTGGGCGAAATAGTTGCTGTTTCACAAAAGGAATTTGAACAGATTTACCCCAGGCCGGGATGGGTGGAACATGATCCGGTAGAGATCTGGTCTACGCAGGTTGCTGTAGCTACAGAGGCCATGGTTAAAGCCGGACTGAACCCAAGGGATATTCATGCTATCGGAATTACTAACCAAAGAGAAACAACCATAGTTTGGGATAAGGAAACCGGGCTGCCGGTTTATAATGCAATAGTTTGGCAGGATCGTAGAACTTCAGATTATTGTGATTCCATCCGGAAGGAACATGGCATTAAAATCCAGAAGAAGACTGGTCTGATCATTGATTCATACTTTTCTGCAACTAAAGTAAGGTGGATTCTTGAAAATGTAAAAGGAGCCAGAGCAAGGGCTTTACAGGGAAAACTCCTTTTTGGAACAGTAGATAGCTGGTTGATCTGGAAATTGTCAGGAGGTAAATGCCATGTTACTGATGTGAGTAATGCCTCCCGAACCATGCTTTTTAATATAAATTCCCTTGAATGGGATAGTGAATTGCTTGCACTATTTGATATTCCGGAGCTAATGTTACCTCAGGTGAAATCATCCAGCGAAGTATTTTGCGAAACTGCAGGAGATATTCTTGCGGCTAAAATTCCAATTGCGGGAATCGCCGGTGATCAGCAGGCAGCACTTTTCGGACAAATGTGTACCAAGGTTGGTATGGTAAAAAATACCTATGGAACCGGATGCTTTATGCTTATGAACATAGGTAAACAGCCAAGAATATCCTCAAATAATCTGCTTACAACAATTGCCTGGAAGATCAATGGAGAAGTGACCTATGCTATGGAAGGAGGGATTTTTATCGGAGGAGCTGTGGTTCAATGGTTGAGAGACGAGTTAGGACTAATCAAAACATCAGGAGAAGTTGAGGATCTGGCCGCAAAAGTGACGGATACAGGTGGTGTATATATGGTTCCTGCTTTTGCCGGATTAGGAGCCCCGCATTGGGATCAGCATGCTAGGGGAACAATTACAGGCATTACCCGTGGTACAAATTCGTGTCATTTTGCACGGGCTGCCCTTGAAAGTATTGCTTTTCAAACAATGGATGTGTTGAAGGCGATGGAAGCAGATGCCGGCACCCCAATCAGCGAGTTGCGTGTAGATGGGGGTGCTACTGCAAATAATTTATTAATGCAATTTCAAGCAGATGTTATGAAATGCAGGGTTATCAGGCCAAAAGTAACAGAGGTTACTGCGCTTGGGGCAGCCTATCTTGCCGGACTTGCAACCGGTTTCTGGGGAACTGTTGATGAAATTTCAGAACAATGGCAGGTTGAACGGAATTTTGAACCGGAGGATATCGAAAATTATGATGATCTTGTTGATGGTTGGAACAGGGCTGTGAGAGCCGCAAAAGCTAATGTTAACCATTTAAAGTAAATTTTCAAATATGGCACCGTTTACAGCAGAATTTTTAGGGACTGCACTTGTAATTTTATTGGGTAACGGAGTTGTTGCCAACGTTGTTTTAACAGGAACTAAAGGAAACGGTGGAGGATTGATAGTAATCACCACAGCCTGGGCATTAGCCGTTTTTTTAGGGGTAGTTGTATCGGCCCCGTACAGCGGTGCACATCTTAATCCTGCAGTTACCTTCGCGCTTGCCATCGCAGGGAAGTTTGAATGGGCACAAGTTCCGGTCTATATGCTTGCTCAGATGTTGGGAGCAATGCTTGGTTCTTCTCTGGCTTGGTTCAAGTATAAAGATCATTTTGCAGTAACTGATGATATAGGATTAAAGCTTGCTGCATTTTGTACCGGGCCTGCAATAAGAAATACCTTTTCTAATCTTACAAGCGAAATTATTGGGTCATTTGTCCTCTTATTTGTGATATTTCATATTACCAGCGCAGAAATTGTAGATTCTAAAACACCTGTAGGTCTTGGATCCTTGGGAGCAATTCCAGTAATGTTTACTGTTTGGGCTATCGGACTTTGCCTGGGAGGGACAACCGGGTATGCAATTAACCCGGTTCGTGATCTCGGTCCAAGGATAATGCATGCTATACTTCCGGTAGCCGGTAAGGGAAACAGCGACTGGTCGTACGCGTGGATACCGGTTCTGGGGCCTATGATTGGGGCTGGTCTGGCCGCTCTGCTCTATCTGACTTTGAATTAATCTATCCATTAATCCACATCACGAATTTTACAAAATGAGCAATGAGAGCTTCTGAATTTTAAACAGTTCTTTCAAGGGCAAATCTTCATTTTTAAATTCAAAAGACAATTTTTGTTGTATGACTGATAAAGGCGCATTGTTACATGCAATTATTGAAAATGCTATTGATGGAATCATAACGATTGATCAACGGGGCTTAATTGAGTCGATAAACCCTTCGGCCTGTGCTTTGTTTGGATATTCAGCTAAAGAAGTCACTGGTCAAAATATTTCAATGTTAATGCCTCAGCCGGATAAGGGTCAGCATGATGAATACCTCGCCCGTTATCAAAGGACAGCTTCCCCTCATGTTATCGGTCAAGGGCGGGATGTTCAGGGATTGAAGAAGAATGGTACCTTATTTCCATTCCGACTTGCAGTTAGTGAAGTTAATTACTCTGGAAGGATAATCTATACAGGCTTTATCCATGATTTAAGCAGGGAAAAAAATGCAGAGGCTCAAATATTACATTATGCTTCACAACTTGAAAAGCTGGTAGAGGATCGTACAAATTCTTTGCAGAAGTCTGTTACAGAACTTCAGGTAGCGAAAGAAATTGTCAGCAAATCTCTTGAAAAGGAAAAAGAACTGAATCAGCTAAAAAGCCGGTTTGTTTCTATGGCCTCACATGAATTCCGCACGCCTCTTAGTTCAATACAATTATCTGCATCATTGATAGAAAAATATCAATTACAGGATGATGGTACTAATATTTCAAAGCATGTAATTAAAATAAAAAATTCTGTTGGTAATCTAACCACTATTCTGGATGATTTTCTATCTCTTGAGCGACTTGAGGCGGGTAAAATTGAAACTACTTTTACTGAGTTCGATATTGTCAAACTATCTGAAGAAATCACCGAGGAGATGCAAATGATGGCTAAAAAAGATCAGCATATCATTTATCAGCATACCGGCCTGCATAGCAAAGTTCTATTGGATCAGAATTTACTGCGAAATTGTATAATCAACCTAATTTCTAATGCCATAAAGTATTCCGGCGAGAATACATTCATCGAGTTTAATACTGAACTTTCTGATAAGGAGTGTATTGTAACCGTAAGTGATAATGGTATAGGAATACCTGAAACAGATCACAAACATTTATTTGAGCCATTTTTTCGGGCTAATAATATTGGAAATATCCCCGGAACAGGCTTAGGTCTTAATATCATCATGCGTTATGTTAATTTGATGGGAGGAAACGTTAATTTTATAAGTCTACCAAATCAGAAAACTATATTTTCCCTAAAATTCCGGCAAAAAAATCTATGAAAAAGAAGATTCTAATAATTGAAGACAACAAGGATATCAGGGAAAGTTCTGTTGAAATTCTTGTACTTGCAGGTTATGATGTTTTGGAGGCAGATAATGGTAAGATTGGTGTAGAATTGGCACAGCAACATTTACCGGATATGATACTTTGCGATATAATGATGCCTGAACTGGATGGTTATGGCGTTTTATATCTTTTGTCTAAGAATCGTGAAACTTCCAACATTCCTTTTATTTTCCTGACGGCAAAAGCCGAAAGGGCTGATATGAGAAAGGGTATGGAAATGGGTGCAGATGATTATCTAACCAAGCCTTTCGACGATATGGAGTTACTGAATACCATTGAGTCGCGTTTTCATAAAAAGGATAAAATTGAGGCCTTTTATAGTAAATCGTTCGAAAGTCTTCAATTGCTGACTAATCAAAATCAGGGTCTAAATGAATTGAAGAAAATTATTGCTGACCGAAAGGTTAAGCAAGTAAGAAAAAAACAAATCATTTACTATGAAAGTGATAATGTGACAGGTATATACCTCATACTTAGCGGAAGGGTAAAGGCGATTAAAATGAGTGAAGATGGCAGAGAATTAGTCACCGGCATGTATGGGCCTGAAGAATACCTCGGCATACAGGCCATGCTCTCCGGTGATCATTACAATGAAACAGCGGAGGCTGTAGATGATACTATGATATGTCTTCTTCCTAAAGACATTGTAAAGCAGTTACTTGATAGTTATACAGATATTGGTCAGAAGTTTATTGGACTATTATCCAGTAACCTGATAGAAAAGGAGGAGCAATTACTTCAGTTGGCTTATCACTCTGTGAGGAAACGCATGGCAGAGGTTCTGATTCGTCTGGCAAAGCAACAAAATGCTTCCGAAAGCTCGGAGGTTCAGATCAGAATTTCCAGGGAGGATTTAGCATCAATGGCAGGTATGGCCACCGAAACAGTTAGCCGGACATTAAGCGATTTCAAGGACGAAGGAATCATCGAAAAGAAGGGAAGTGTGATTGATATTGTTGATTTTACCAAGCTGCATAAAATGAAAAATTGATAAAGATCATTTTTCTTTATGACATCACTCATTACAGAACTTTATTCCTAAAGGTACTTTTGGAATAAATGTTTAATGAATGAAAGTTGTTGCCTATAGTGTCAGAGAGTTTGAAAAGGAATTTGTAGCCCGTGCAAATCACAAACAGCATGATATTACATTAATTTCTAATACGTTAAATCTTGAAACTGCTTTATATGCACAAGGTAAAGAAGCCGTAGTTGTATCTAGCCAGGACTATCTCACGGAGGAAGTAATTGAAAAACTAGCCGATTTTGGAATTAAGTACATTACCACCCGGTCGGTTTCAACGGATCACATAGACCGCTTAGCAGCCGGAAGAAGGAATATCAAGTTGGCGAATGTACCTTCTTATTCCCCTGCAGCAGTTTCTGAATACGCTCTCATGCTTGCACTTTCTTTAGGCAGGAGAATTATCCCTACGGCTAACAGCAGTAAGGAGTTTGATTTTAGAATTGATCAGCATATTGGATTCAATTTCAGAGGGAAAACCGTTGGAATTGTTGGCCTCGGTGCAATTGGAAAAGCTACAGCCTCAGTCTTCAGCAGCCTGGGCTGTAAGATTCTTGGACATGATATTATTGAATATCCTAACCTTGATGGTATAGAGCAAGTTAGCTTCGGCAAGCTATTAGAAGAATCGGATATAATATCTCTGCATATCCCGCTTACTTCCGTCACAAAACATATTATTAATAGGCAAAGTATTTCTAAAATGAAGACCGAAGTGATGCTTATTAATACCAGCAGAGGTGGATTGATCAAATCTGCTGATTTACTCAGGGCATTGCATAGTGGGCAGATTGGCTGGCTCGGTTTGGATGGATATGAATTTGAAAAGGATATGTTTTATTCTGACCATCGCCATGATCTTGTCAAGGATCCGATCATGGCAGAACTTTTGTCATTCCCAAATGTAATTATTTCACCTCATCAGGCATTCCTCACTAAAGAATCACTTCAGGAAATTGCAAATTTGGTAATCAGGAATTTGGATAACTGGCAAGCCGGAAAATGTTCAGGAAAAGCTTGTATATGTGCTGATGGATGCTCAAAGCGCTAAATATTTGATTCAAAAACCAAATATGAATACCCCTGATTTAATAAGTAAATATCACGTACCAGCTCCTCGTTATACCAGCTATCCAACAGTTCCTTACTGGAATCCTGAAATGCCGGATCTCAATAAATGGACAGAATCTGTTAAATTTTCTTTTGACCAAAGTAACTCGGATAATGGAATCAGCCTATATGTACACTTGCCATTTTGTGAAAGCCTTTGTACTTATTGTGGATGTAATACACGAATTACCCGTAATCATCTGGTAGAACATCCTTATATTCAAACGGTTTTGAAAGAATGGGCCTTGTACAGGGAAGTTTTTGCTGATAAGCCGAAGATCAGAGAAATCCATTTGGGCGGAGGTACACCAACTTTTTTTGCTGTAAAGAACCTGAAAACTCTGATTAATGGTCTGACTGCTGATGCAGATTTACACCCTGATGCCGAGTTTAGTTTTGAAGCTCATCCTAAAAATACCACAGAAGATCATCTTAGAACCTTATATGATTTGGGATTTAGAAGACTCAGCCTTGGTATTCAGGATTTTGATTTTAAAGTGCAGCGGATTATCAACCGAATGCAAAGCTTTGAACAGGTAAAAACTGTAACTGAACTGGCAAGAATGATTGGGTACACTTCTGTCAATTTTGATCTGATCTATGGATTGCCGCTTCAAACTTATGAAGGACTTGGAGATACTATATTTCAGGTTGAGAAGCTAATGCCCGATAGGATTGCATTTTACAGTTATGCACATGTGCCCTGGATAAAACCGGGTCAGAGGAGTTTTACTGAAGCAGATCTGCCTTCTGTGATTGAAAAACAGAAATTATATGAGTTAGGCCGCCAGATGTTTACTTCAATGGGTTATGAAGAGATTGGAATGGATCACTTCTCCTTGAGTTCCGATAGTCTTAGTAAAGCGGAACACTCAGGAGAGTTGCACCGTAATTTCATGGGTTATACTCACCAATATACTCAATTGATGATAGGCCTTGGGGTTTCATCAATAAGTGATAGTTGGTTTGCTTTTGCCCAAAATGTTAAAAAGGTAGAAGATTATACTAAACTGGTGAATAATGGCAAGTTGCCTGTATTCAAAGGACACCAATTAACGCATGAAGATCTAATTATCCGTAAACATATCTTAGATCTGATGTGTAGGGGTCGAACAGATTGGGATATTAGCAAGCCCTTGATTGCCGCAATGATATCAGGTTTGGAACGTGCTAAAACACTTCGGCATGATGGATTGCTCATCATCAGGGATAATAGTGTAACAGTAACGCCATTGGGTAAACGATTCCTTAGAAATATTTGTATGGCATTTGATACTCACCTTTGGGCCAGTCAGCCGGAAACACAGTTGTTTAGCATGTCGGGATAGTTTCAGGTCAAGCCCGGAATGACAGGTCAAGCTAACAATCAATCCACCTTTAAGATTGTTCCCTGTATCGATCTTGTACCATTATCCTTATTAAAATAATAGGTAACCAGAACCCGCTTCTTGTCTAACTGAACCGGCCAAGTATAGCCGAGATCGCCAGTTCCGCCATCCTCACGCAGAATAATCTCTGGAGCAGTTTTAAAGTCGGTACACTCTGCATTCAGAATGCGGGCACGGATACCATAGGGCTTATGACGATAACCATAGGTGATCAGCACCCGCTTGTCCGGAAGCCGGAGTGCATTCAAAGGATGACCTTTAAACCCCATTCCCTCCCATTTGCTAAAAGTTTTGCCACCATCAGTTGAACGGGCAATACAAGCCTGATCTTCGTAGCCAGCAGTCCTGAGAAAAGCAAGAACATCCCCTTTGGGTGTTTCATAAACCGAAGTCTCATTGAATGAAATTTTATCATCAAGGGCCACCGGAGCTGAATAGTGCCAGGTCTGTCCCTTATCGTCTGAATTGATTAAATGTACCGATGTTTTACCTGGAGCATGGCTTGCTGCCACCGCCCAGAAAATTCTGCCGCTCTTGCTTTCATATAAGGCACCACGGTTATAGGCCGGGACAGGATCTCCCATAGGAGTAATATTTATTTCGGGCTCAATAGGTGTAGGATAGATTGGCTGGTCCCAGCTCTTACCTCCATCTTTTGACCTGACAAGATACCCTCCTAGAAATACTGCACCCGCGGCCAGAAAATAAGGCTTTTTAAGATTTTTCATGCCATCGGGCCTGACAAATGCCCAGCCATAACTGGTACACAATAAGGTTCCATCTCGTAATTGTAGTAAACAAGGATCCTGGGAACCACCAAAAGGGTGTGCATAAATCAGTTCAGGATTCTTTGACCAGTTCGCCCCATCCTTTGATCTCAATGAAACAAGATAACTGTTCGGATCAACATGATCCGTATGACTTTCCCCAAATACCTTTCGATCAGGCGCCCTTCTGAATGCCAGAAGCAACTCTCCGTTCGGCCGTTTTACTATGGAAGGAAAGGAAGAATAGAATTGAGCGTCTTCATAGATCATGATGTCCTTTATCTTTTTAACTCCTGGGAGGCTATCCGTCCTGAATGCTTGATCTGGGAAATTCGCTTTGCTAATGTTCACAAAGCCCATACCAATAATACAAACTGCAAATGCCGTCAATAATCTTAATTTCTTCATAAAAAAGGATTGTAAAAGTAAACTATCTTCAAAGGCCATTTCAAGGAGCTATAATTTCTACAGAGAACAAATTAAAAAAAAGATTGGTGAAAACAACTACTAATTCCAGGCACTGAAAATAATAGCAAGGAGATTGCTTCGCTGCGCTCGCAATGACATAACGCTATACTCAGCAATGACATAACGCTGTACTCAGCAATGACATAACGCTATACTCAGCAATGACATAACGCTATACTAAGCAATGACATAACGCTATACTAAGCAATGACATAACGCTGTACTCAGCAATGACATAACGCTATACTAAGCAATGACATAACGCTGTACTAAGCAATGACATATCGCTGTACTAAGCAATGACATATCGCTGTACTCAGAATGAAAACTTAAACCAACTATCCAAAAATCGTAAACACCAAAAAAGCCACAGGAATACCAAGAATCATAAAAATGATGAGCCATGATTCTTTACGTGCAAAATTTAAAGTCCAGCCGATACCTATACGCTTATCAACCCATATCGCAGGATCATTGGGATTATTATACATAATCCCCCATTTCCAAAATTCATCATGCTTATTGTTGAAATCATTCATGGTCGCCCCTTGCTTAAACAAATTCTACTAATATCCCTTAAGTAACAAAACAATTCCCTGCTTGTTTCTATTTACTAAAATACGGATATTCAGAAAAGATTACTAAAACATAATTCAATACCTAAAAAATCTATACCAGTTCACATGCAAAATTCAACCATTCAAATTAATCAAAAGTCTTTGAAGTTTGGCCTATTCATCCTATTCGGAACTTTTCTAATTTCCTGCGACAAATCTGGCTTTGATGATTTATCCGTCAAAGGCTTGAAAGAACCTGTTGAAATTATTCGAGATGAATGGGGAGTAAACCATATTTATGCAAAAAACCAACATGATCTGTTTTTTGCACAGGGTTATGCCGCTGCTAAAGACCGCCTGTTTCAGTTTGAAATTTGGAGAAGACAGGCAACAGGAACTGTCGCTGAAATACTTGGTGAACGTGAAGTAAAGCGGGATATAGGTTCCCGTTTATTCAAATTCAGAGGGGACATGAAACAGGAAATGAATCATTATCACAAAGATGGTGAAGAGATCATCAGCGCTTACAGTGATGGGGTAAATGCGTATATCGAGGAAATCCTTAAAACACCCGAAAAACTACCCATAGAATTTAAAATCCTAAACATAAAACCCGGTAAATGGACCCCTGAGGTCGTGATCTCCCGGCACCAGGGTTTACTAGGAAATATTGGTGTTGAATTGAAAACCGGCCGCGCAGTAGCCCGTCTGGGTTCAGAAAAAGTGAAAGAGCTTTCCTCCTTTCATCCGCAAGTACCTGATATAGAACTTGATCCGACAATTAATAAAGAATTATTATTTGATGACATCTTGGAATTATATGATGCCTTTCGTGCTACATTAAAATTTGAACCAGAAGATATTCAGGCTGAATATCGGGGAGATAAGAAACTTACCTTAAATCTGGACATGTTACCTGCAGATGAATCTAAAGAAGATAAGCTATCCATAGGCAGCAATAACTGGGTAGTTCGCGGAGATAAAATGGCCGAGGGTGCCGCCTTTATGGCCAATGATCCGCATCGTACGATATCTGTTCCTTCCCTGCGTTACATGAGTCATCTGGTTGCACCGGGCTGGAATGTGCTGGGCGGTGGTGAGCCGGAAATTCCTGGGATTTCAATAGGCCATAATGAATATGGGGCCTGGGGTTTAACCATTTTCGGGACCGATAGCGAGGACTTGTACGTTTATGATTTAAACCCCAATAATCTGTATCAATATAAATACCAGGGAAAATGGGAGGACATGAAAGTTATCAAGGAAAGAATTAAAGTAAAAGGGAAATCTGATAGAATAGTTGATTTGCTTTATACCAGGCATGGTCCGGTCAGCTATGTAGACAGTCTGAATAAAAAGGCCTATGCAGTCCGCTGCGGATGGCTAGAACCGGGTGCAGCACCCTATCTTGCCTCCTTGAGGATGGATCAGGCCAAAACATGGGAAGAATTCCGCGAAGCATGCTCATATAGTCATATCCCAAGTCTGAATATGATATGGGCTGATAAGAAAGGAAATATCGGCTGGCAGGTGGTTGGCTATCAGCCTATTCGGAAAAAATCTAGCGGACTAGTACCTGTCCCGGGTGATGGTCGTTTTGAATGGGAGGGCCGTTTACCAATTAAAGAACGTCCGCACAGCTTTAACCCCGCAAAAGGATTTTTTGCAACTGCCAATCAGAATCTGACACCTGAAAACTTTAATCGCTGGGATGCAACAGGATTCTCCTGGGCAGATCCTTTCCGCGGAAACCGCATTAACGAGGTTTTAGGTACAAATAAAAAGTTAAGCATGAATGATATGAAAGCCCTGCAGGTTGATTATCTGTCTATACCCGCCAGAACATTAAGTCCCCTGCTCAATAATTTATCACTTTCAGCAAAAGAGGCAGCAGCAAGAGAACAACTCAAAGCCTGGGATTTTAAGTTAAACCCGAATTCCATTGAAGCTACGATTTATGCTGCATGGGAAACTCAGATCAAAAAAATGGCTTCCGAGCGGTTTATTCCTGAATCAGTTAAAGACTTACTTTCTCTACAGACCAGCAGAATAATCGACTGGATCTTGAATCCGGATAAAAAATTCGGCACAAATCCCATTGCAGGAAGAGATCGCTTTCTGGCTGAAGCATTTAGTGCGGGACTAAAAGATATCGAGGAAAAACTTGGTCCGGATCAGAGTAAATGGCAATACGGACAGGAAAAATATAAGCATACATACATAGCTCATGCACTGGGTCATCTCGTAAAGGACAGTATAAAAGCTCAGCTTGATCTGGGTCCGTTACCTCGTGGGGGCTATGGCGATACACCGGGATCAACCAGCGGGAATTTACGTCAAAATGCCGGAGCCTCTTTCCGTATAATCGTTAACACCGGCGATTGGGATGCCGCAGTTGCAAGCAATGGTCCCGGGCAATCCGGTGATCCTGCGAGTCCATTTTACAGAAATCTATTTGAGCCCTGGGCTAAAGATCAACACTTCCCAATCTATTATTCCAGAGATAAAATTGAGAAGGTAAGTGTAAGTAAGACTCTGCTAAAACCAGAGTAATCAAATCTTATACATCTTCAAAGGACAAGTTCTCAGACCCTGAGCTTGTCCTTTTTTTAATGAAATCAAGGCCATTTAATTAGAGATGTGTAATTTGGCAACTGAATTCAATTAATGACCAATGGATATCCTGGGAAACAATCATTACTTTAAAATCTAAATAATGTCTTTACCATTTAGGCAGCAAATACTTAATTTCAGAATCCAATGAATCAATTTATACTACGAAATATAAAGGCTTTTGAAATGATTGGAGTCATTATGCGGATTTTCAGCTTCAGCCTGGTCAGCTGGCTTGGTCCTGATAGTCCATTTCTTTTTGTATGGATTTTCAATACTATTGATGCTATTCTGCTTTCGTGGTGCGCAGTTCTAAAAAAGGACCGTGCCTATAGCCTGCTCAATGTGTTTTGGATAATTGTTGGAATTATTGGAATTTTCAGAGCCATTGGCTACATTTAATGAAATCTGGAGTAATTTGATACATCTAATCATGAGGATACTCAACAATAAAAACAATATGAGAAATTTCATTATCATAGGCACCTTGTTCCTTTTGGCTTCTTGCGGACAAAATACAGAACAACAAGGTCCGAAGAATCAGATCAATTTTGTAAATTATGTGAAATTCATCCGGAATGCAGTTAACTCATCGGATGAGGCTAATCGGAGTGTCCAGCTCAATAATGGAATACTTTTAACCAAAACTTATGTAAAAGATAGTCTGTCCTTAAAATTTGATTCCTGGCAGGCCAAACTGGTTGAAATTATCGAAAAACCAACATATATAGAAGTAAATTTCAGTATCCCTCTCGATTCCTCCAATAAATCAGCAGAAAAATCTATTGTTTTGAGCACTTTATTATATAAAAATAAAAAAGCAATGGTTAAGGGGTTAAAAATTGGGACTGATGTAAAAATCAGCGGATTTTTTATTGACAAAGATGGTTTTATTGATATTGACAGCTACAGTAATTATAAATTTTCAAAGAATGTGTTTGACAATCCGGAGTTTAAGATTGAATTAGAGAGTATTGAGTAGTGAGTACGGACATTTCGTAGCTCAAGAATATAGTTTGGAATAGTAAATAAACAAAGAATTTTTAAATGGGCACTAATACAAATAAGAAGATATCAAGACTAAATTTTTTAAAGAACACAGGCATTGTAGCAGCGGGATTGACTTTTCTGCCGGATTTACTGAGTGCGGAATTGAAGAATAGTCTTTTGGGCAGGCAAGTGACAGATGATGGTATTTTAGATTATCAGATTATCCTTCCAATGAGAGCCGCGTTGATCGAAAAGGAAGCTGGTCTTGCTTTACAATTATATCTATCCAAACTATCAAAAAAAGCGATTCAAATTGTAGCAGAAGGAGAATCAAAAGTTATAAACGGGATTTATCTCGGCGAAACCGATTATGCCAAGGCCCGACAAATCAATAGTGGTAAGATCCCGGAGGCAGGGTTTATCCGGAAAATTGAAGGTGAAAATTTCATCATAGCCGGAGGTGCAAAAAGAGGATTGCTGTTTGGTGTTTACGACCTGCTAGAAGGATTGGGCTTTAGAAAATACTCACCCGAAACTGCAGATAGTCCGGGCGATACCAGCTTTAAACCTACAAAGACTGATCAGGTAATTGAACCAAAGATCAAATACAGAACCACTTCTTACAGTCAAATGGCTGATCAGGAGTATTCCGACTGGCATAAGCTTTCATCAAGGGATGATTGGGGATTGTTTGTACATACTTTTAATACGCTGGTTCCACAACAGGAATATGCTAAAAGTCATCCCGAATATTATTCATTGATTGATGGCATAAGACGGCCAGGAACACAGTTATGTCTGTCGAACCCCGAGGTTTTAAGGCTTCTGGTTGCCAGCCTGAAAATTAAAATAAAGGAAAAACCAAATTCCAGCTATTGGTCTGTAAGTCAAGATGATAACGACAGGTATTGCCAATGTGATGGATGTAAAGCATTGAATGAAAAATACGGTAATGTTCCAAGTGGTTCAATCATACATTTTGTGAATCAGGTTGCGAGGGAAATTCCTGATAAGATCATCTCAACACTTGCTTACTGGTATTCACGTAAGGCTCCGAAAAATATCCAGATTGAGCCCAATGTCAATATTATGCTCTGTAACATTGAAAGTTCGCGTCAGGCTCCGGTTTATGTCACAGACCCCGCCTTTTCTCAGGATCTGAAAGACTGGGGTGCCCTTTCAAAAGACATCATTATCTGGGATTATAATATACAGTTCACCAATTATGTATCCCCGTTCCCAAATCTGTATACCTTAAAACCTAATATTAAATTCTATACAGATAATCGCGTCAATGCTTTATTCATGCAGGCAAACAACGAAGCCGCAGCCGAAATGGCCCTGCTCCGCTCCTACCTGATCAGCAAGTTAATGTGGAATCCTGATGCAGATGATAAAGCCATTATCAATGAATTTTTAAAAGGATATTTCGTCACTGCGGCTCCGTTTATACGGCAATATATTGATAGTATGCAGGAATCGCTTATAAAGAGCGGCATGGTGCTTAGCATTTTTGGGGATCCCATCCATGCTAAAAACACTTATCTGTCAGCAGAAATGATGCAGCAATACAAGCAGCTTTTCGATAAAGCAGAAAAGGCTGTAGCTGCACATCCTGAACTGGTAAGGCGTGTTAAAGTTGCCCGTTTACCTGTGATGTATGCCGAAATACAAATAGGACGCACGGAAATCAATACCGAAAGAAGTATGTTCAGCAGGGATAGTGTCGGAAAGGTTTTACCGAAACCCGAATTTAAAACCCTGGTCAATAGTTTTGCGGATGGATGCACCCAAAATAATGTCAAACTGGTGCGGGAAAGAAGCGGAACACCTGAACATTATCGTGCATCCTATATGCGGCTATTCAATAATATGGAAGGAATCAGCACTGCTAAATCATTCCGGAAAAAAATCATCCCAGTTAGCAAAGCGAACCCTAAGTCGAAAGCTTTAGAAAGTCTGACCGACGGCATTTTTGCCTCCTATGAATCCTGGCAGGAAGCCGATCAGAACTGGATATATTGTACCGCAGAGCATATGGATTTCATTCTTGATCTGGGTGAAGTCATGCCTGTCAACTCTGTGAACATGGATTTCCTGAACCCGCAGGCACAAGCCGACTGGCATTTGTTTGCCTTGCCCAAATTTGTAAGCTATTCACTTTCTTTAGATGGTAAGGAATACAGTGAAGCCATCACAATTACTAATTCTAACAATCCAAACCCACTTGAAAACCCTGAAATCATCAAAATTTCATATCTTCCATTTCTTGCGGAAATGAAAGCAGGAACGAAAGCCAGGTTTATAAAAGTCCATGCAGAAAGTTTATTGATAACCCCATCCTGGCATATCCGTTCGGGGCAGCCGCTTTCGGTTTATGCTGATCAGGTTGTGGTGAGGTAATTCATGAAATAGTTATTGCTGAATCTAGTCCGTAGAGTTTCCAGCGATTACAAAAATTGATTTTCGAGTACAACAGAAATTAGCTGTTGTACAGTTCAGCGCAGCGCCTTCTCTACGGATTAGTCAATAAAATCCCATACATCTGTAACAGATTTAATTTAAGTTATCACATTTTCCCCATGACAAGCAGCTAAAAATAGCCTCAAATTTCCTATGTTTGAGTCTATGTCTCAGCCACCTCTTCAAGCAAATCCGGTACGCCGCATATTAGCAGCAAGTCTTATCGGTACCACCATTGAGTTTTTTGATTTTTACATTTATGCCACTGCAGCAGTGTTGGTCTTTCCTAAATTGTTTTTCTCAGCTTCAGATCCAGCTATGGCCACACTCGAATCGCTGGCTACTTTTGCACTTGCTTTTTTTGCAAGGCCATTGGGCGCTGCATTATTCGGACATTTCGGCGACCGGAAAGGTCGTAAAGCCACACTCGTTGCAGCACTCATGACTATGGGGCCATCTACTGTAGCCATCGGACTCCTGCCGGGTTATGCATCAATAGGTATTGCTGCCCCGATATTACTGGCGGTATTTCGTTTCGGCCAGGGATTAGGTCTGGGTGGAGAATGGGGAGGCGCAGTTTTACTCGCGACAGAAAATGCCCCTCCGCATAAAAAAGCCTGGTATGGTATGTTCCCGCAATTAGGTGCACCTATCGGTTTCCTCTTATCAACAGGTTCATTTTTTATCCTGAGCAGAACGATGAATGATAGCGATTTTATTAATTATGGCTGGCGCATACCCTTTATAGCCAGCGCATTGCTCGTATTTGTTGGATTGTATGTCCGTTTAAAAATTACCGAAACTCCTGATTTTATGAAGGTAGTTGACAGTAAGCAGCAATCCAAAATGCCGGTTAAGGATGTATTTGTAAAACATACCAAAGCTATTACACTTGGTACACTGGCTACCATTACTACATTCCTGCTCTTTTACTTAATGACTGTTTTTACACTGAGCTGGGGTACAACTGCGCTAAATTATACCAAAAGCGATTTCCTAATCCTGCAAATGATCTCGATGCTGTTCTTCGGATTAGGAATACCACTGTCTGCATGGCTAGCGGATAAATACGGACGCAATCAAATGCTGCTTGGGGCAACTATTGGGATCATGTTATTCGGACTGATATTCGCATTTATATTTATCTCAGACAATTTGTTTCTGACGGGGGTATTCTTATCACTGGGCATGTTCCTGATGGGACTTAGTTACGGACCAATCGGCACTGCACTGGCAGGAATCTTTCCTGCACCGGTACGTTATACCGGAGCTTCACTGGCCTTTACCCTCGCAGGGATTTTGGGTGCCTCTCTAACGCCTTATTTAGCCACTACGCTTGCACAGAATTACGGACTCGCCTATGTGGGATATTACTTGACCATTGCCGCAGGACTTACCTTGCTGGCTTTGCTGGGATCCAGGAAAATGATGATGAAACTTTAAGCTAAAAGCTCAGGCAATTCGTTTCAGCACTCTGGAGGCAATTTGTAAAGCTCTGGATTGTCAACCTGGTAATATTCTGAAATACGGGAATGAAGATAATGGAAGAAACAATACAAAAGCAGGACACGGCTTTATGCTTTTTCTGTGCTTGGGATAAAAAATAATAACAAAATCCAACACATGTGTGGCAGGGTATCAACACCAGATCAGGAATTTATAGCACGAAAACTTCAGCTTAAACATGCGGATGCATTGATCAAACCGGGAGGGATCAATCTGCCTCCCACGGTAGAGTTGCCGGTAATAACTGATGACAAGCCTAAGATACTACAATACTTTTATTGGAGCTTAATCCCATTCTGGGCCAAAGAAAAACCAAAATTCAGCAGCTTTAATGCCCGCCTTGAAAATCTGCATGAATCAGGTGCCTGGAGAAATCTACTTGGTAAACGCCATTGTATAGTCATAACAGATGGATTCTATGAATGGAAAAAGCTGGATGAAAAGGGGAAGTTGAAACAGCCTTTTCTGATCCGAATGAAAGAACAACAATTTACTCTGATGGCAGGATTGTGGGATTCGTGGACGAATCAATCTACCGGCGAGATCATCAACAGCTGTACGATTATTACCCGCAGTCCGAATGAATTTATGAAGAGCATTCATGATCGTATGCCCTGCCTATTGACTGAAAAATCGGCAAAACTTTGGATAAACCGGGATTTACCTTTGAGTGAGAGGATGCAAGTATTAGGTGCAATCCCTGATCAATTAATGGAAAAAGCACTGGTGAATAAGGTCGGTGATACCGAAGAGTACGAACAATTGTTTAAACCATAAGAATCGTCTCTACACTATTCGATATGTTCTGAAAGGCATATCGAATTCCAGATAAGTCGGGTTTGTAACCCGCTGATTTAAAATCGCATATGGCCTCTTGCCGGTGCGTCCCGATGAAAAACAGCAGCAGGTAAAATAAACCTTGCCGGAGGATTATCTTCCGGCCAATGGTAATTTGAAATTGAACGCAATTTCTTGCCGGAAATACTCCGGAGGAAAGGGCTGAACGAGCCGATAGCACACAGGTATTGCTTTCCAAAATCTAATCATTGTGTGTAGAGTCTGCAGACTCATAATAATTTTACAATCCGCAGAGATGCTGCGCTAAAACTATACAGACGGTTAATCAATAAGCAACACTGGAAAGATTGCATCTGTAATTTTAAAACTCAAATATCCATCTACAGTTTTGTTACATAACAAGGCATTTATTCAATACTAATCATTGAATTATTATTAATTTAGTTCAAGGATATAGATTAAATCAAAAGACAAAATATCCTAATCCCAATCAAGAAATAAAACCTTATGGCAAAGAAACAATCTGAAATTGTAACAAGTGCTCCAGATTCCTTCCCGATCACTGAACTAATGGATACAAATCCGATGTTTTCCAGACGACAAATGCTTGGAATTGCGGGTATAGCAGGTTTAACGGCCTTTGCGGGGAATGCTGCAGCTGCTACTTTTCCGAGTACTCAGCAAAGCCGGCCTCGTATCGCCGTTCTGGCCAGTTATTGGGCTTACACGAGATCACATGCAGACTGGATTGTAAACAAGCTGATTGATGGTTATTGGTGGGATGGTGCCTACATGCCTTCGCGGGTGGATGTTGTTTCTGTTTACATACACCAGCATGATGCAAGTTTGCTTGGTCAAAAAGTAGCCAAAGCGAAAGGTATTCCGGTTTTTGAGACTGTAGCTCAAGCCCTAACGCTAGGCGGTAAGGAATTGGCTGTGGATGGCGTTGTGATCGTAGCAGAACACGGAGAATATGCAACCGACCTCCGGGGGCACTGGCTACTGCCACGTTGGTGGATCTACCAGCAAGTGATAAAAGTTTTTGAACAGAGTAAACGTTCAGTGCCGGTTTTTAACGACAAGCACCTCTCCTACAATTGGGATGATGCAAAGTGGATGTTTGACAAATCACGAGAGCTGAATTTTCCTCTAACAGGAGGTTCTTCAATTCCAATTTACTTCCGTAAGCCTGAGATCGAGATTGACATCGATACGCCAATAAAAAATTCAATTGTAGTAGGAGGCGCCGGAGATGAAGGGGGCATTTTCCATGCTATTGACGTGCTTCAGGGATTTGTTGAGCGCCGCAAAGGTGGTGAGTCGGGTGTTAAGACCATACAATCCATCCGCGGATCAGAGGCCTGGAAATGGGTCGCAAATAATCCATGGGCGGCCAAGCTGCTTGATGCCGTTGCCAAAAGCTTTGACTTCAAGGCCGGACATTTTCAGGAAGAGCCCCAAACCAATATATGTGTCATAGAGTATAATGATGGAACAAAAGCAGCGGTAATCGGTGGCCGGGGTGTGGGTTGGACTTATGCCGGTGAGATTGAAGGAAGAAATGAACCTACCATTATCTCGATGCTCGGCTGGGCTGGTCCTTACGATCAATATCACGCCTCCAATGCACAACCGCATTGGATCGTAGAAATGATGCTGACTAAGAAGGAACCGTTCAATGCTGAACGTCTGCTTCTGTCGACCGGTATTACAAACCACTACATGGAATCAAACTGGGAGGGCAGTAAGTACTCTGCCCTGGGGCGCCGCCTCGAAACCCCTGCCCTGAATATAAAATACCGTTCAACCAGAGGCGCACAGTTCAGCAAGGGAGAAAGACCCCCTGCAAGGCCGTATATCCGGGGGTTTGATCAATAAGAACCAAGACTGGACGAATTAGAAAAAGAATAAGAAAAACAAAATTTATACCCATGCAACAAGATTCATTCCCAATCAATGAAATTATAGAGTCAAACCCAAACTTTACCCGTCGTGAAATGCTGGGAATAGGCGGAATAGCAGGTTTAGCGGCACTAACTGGCTTCTCAGGTGAGGCTATCGGACAGACACAAGATAAAAAACCTCGCATTGCTGTTTTGGCAACGTTTTGGGGAGCAACCAGATCACATGCCGACTGGCTGGTAAATAAACTAATTGATGGTTATTGGTGGCAGGGAGCTTATGTGGAATCTCGAGTAGAGGTAGTATCACTTTACCTGCACCAGCATGATAGCAGCCAGCTCGGACAAAAAGTTGCCAGAGCCAAAGGTTTCCCGGTCTTTAAAACAATAGCTGAAGCTTTAACATTGGGGGGTAAGGAACTTGCGGTGGATGGCGTGGTTATAGTTGGTGAACATGGTGACTATGCTACCGATCTTAAGGGACATTGGCTCCTGCCACGCTGGTGGATGTACAATCAGGTAATCCGTATTTTTGAACAGAGTAAGCGCTCAGTACCGGTTTTCAACGACAAACACTTTTCCTATAACTGGGATGATGCGAAATGGATGTTTGATAAATCACGTGAACTTGGTTTTCCACTTACCGGGGGGTCATTACTCCCGGTCTATTATCGTAAGCCCGAGATAGAACTGGAAATAGATACCCCAATAAAGCATTCAATTGTGGTTGGAGCTGCACCGGATGAGGGAGCTATATTTCATTGTATTGAATTGCTTCATGCATTTGTAGAACGTAGAAAAGGTGGTGAGACTGGTGTGAAATCCATTCAATCCATCCGCGGACCTGAATCATGGAAGTGGGTGGAGCGCAACAACTGGGCAGCTAATCTACTGGAAGCGGTAGCCCAAAGACTGGAATTAAAGGCGGAGACCTATCGGGCAAATCCAAGAACCAATATTTGTGTAATTGAATACAATGATGGAACGAAGGCGGCGATTATTGGTGTTCCCTTATCCGGATGGACTTACGCCGGTGAGATTGAAGGCAGGGAGGAACCTGCAATCGTATCTTTACTTGGATTCCCCGGACCATTCGATCAGTATCATGCATCCAACGCACAACCGCACTGGATCGTAGAAATGATGCTGAGCAAAAAAGAACCATTCCATGCAGAGCGCTTACTTCTCACAACCGGGATTACAAACCTTTATATGGAATCAAACTGGCAGGGAAGTAAATACGCTGCAGTAGGGCGTCGGATTGAAACTCCATTCCTAAATATGACCTACAAAACAACGCGTGAAGCGCAATTCAACAAGGGAGAGCGTCCACCGGCAAGGCCGTATATTAGGGGGTTTAGTCAATAGAGTAAGGAGCAAAGAATAAGGAGCAAAGACTATGGGCTATTAGTTTGAAATTAGCACCCATTTTCTGAAAAGACCCATAGAAAAATAACAAAGAATAAGGATCAAAGAGCAATAAATATAAAAAGGACAAGAATTTGTCTTTATTCCTTGTTCTTTGCTCTTTTATCCAACAGATAGTATTATTTAATTACTGAATGAAAAGAAGAGACCTGATAAAGACTTTAACACTGCTTCCGCTGACCGGAAGTTTTCCAATAGATTCACTTTTTGCTTTACCGGTCGCAGGAAGTAGCGTGCCTTATATCGCCAGTAGCTTGCCGACGACAATGCAGAATAAACCTATGCCTGATTTACATCGCAAAGCATTTCTAATGGATGGGCATACCCATGTGATGACACGTGAACTATTAAAGGGAACGGATATTGGCCAGCGCTATACAGACGGGACTGTTGACCTTCCAAGAGCCAAAGAAGGTGGAATTGATGCGATGTTCTTTTCGGTCTATACTTCTGAACATTATTACCCCGGAAGGTTTGAAATTAAAAATACGTTTCGTGTGGTAAATCTGGCATTAGACCAGATTAGAAATAATCATTCTCAGATTGAACTTGCGCTAAATGCGAATGATATCCAGCGAATTAATAAGAAGGGTAAAATGGCTGCATTTCTGGATCTGGAGGGACCGTGGGATATGGATGGAGACATCAACCTGCTCCGGGCGCTCTATCGCTTAGGTCTCAGATCAATTCAGCTTCCTGCGCACAACACTACTAATGCATTTATTGACACCTGCAATGATGTGAGTCGCTGGGGTGGCATTAACGATCTGGGGAAAAAGATCATACGGGAAATGAATGACCTTGGAATGGTGATTAATATTGCTCATGCCTCCAATGATGCGATACTGCAATCGGTACAAGAAAGCAGACATCCTTTAATTTACAGTCACGGTGGATTTTACGGCATCGTACCTCATCCACGCTGCATTACGGATGAGGCGGCAAAAGCGCTTGCAGCGAAAGGGGGAGTGATTGGTATCCACTTTGGAAGCTTGTTTAACAACCCGGTATACTGGAAATGGCAGCAAGGGCAGAAAAAATCAAACGAAACAAAACCTGGAACAGTACAGGCAGCACCGCTCAAGACCATTGAAGAAGTGGATAAGGAGGTTCTTAAAGATGTTCCATTGAGTTTCAGAGGTACAATTCCTGAGGAATACTGGATGAAAGTAGATCAATTGGCAAAGGTAATCGACTATGGGGTACAACTAGTTGGCGAAGACCATATGGCTCTGGGTTCTGATTTAGATGGGGGTCCGGAACTGCCCCGCGAAATCAAAGACATCAGTGATTATCCCCAAATCACTATGGCCATGCAAAGGCTGGGATACAGTGATCAGCGGATTAAAAAGATTCTGGGCTTAAACTGGCTGAGGGTGATTAAGGAGGTGACGGGAAATTAGCAAATTAGCAAATTTGGGAATGAGCTAAGTAGCAAATAGAATAATTTGACAATTTGAGGGAATAATCCGATTCCAGTCTCCGAACCTGAATCACCGGTTTTATTGAAATCGGTTTGTCATCGTGGCGAAAGCCAGGACCTAATCTGCTTTTCAAGCAAACCAAAGATTAATCCGCCCAGAATGAAAACCGCAGCTAAGAGCTTCCAGGGTTGAAGCTCCTCGCCCAGATACAATGCCGAACTCATAAATCCTACAAGTGGTACCAACAGAGTAAAAGGTACAACAACAGATGTTGAATAAGACTTCATCAGAAATGCCCAGGCACCATACCCAATAATTGTTGAGAAGTAAACAATATAAAGCACAGCTCCAATACCCGGCCATGACATATTTTGAATTGAGCTCTGGATAACACTGGGTCCTTCAAAAACATAAGAGACAAGAATCATCACCGGAAAGGCTGCCAGATTACCCCAGACTACCAACGCAAGTGGAGATTCGGAATGGATTTTCTTTGTACATATATTCCCCGCAGACCATGAAATGGCGGCAAGCAACATCAAAATCAGACCTAATAAAGTACTCCCTCCATTCAAATGATATGCCACAATACCAATTCCAATGAAAGAAATCAGAGAACCAGCTATTTTAAAAGGGCTTGGACGGTCCTGAAAGAACAAGAAAGCAAGGCCCATTGAAAAGAATACCTGAATCTGGAGAACAAGAGAGGCAAGTCCCGGTGATATCCCAAGTTGAATTCCGGTAAAAATGAACCCAAACTGTAGTGCAAAATTAAAGAGGCCATAATACACAATCAGCTTTACAGAACCTTTGGGTCTTGGCATGAAAAACACCCAGGGCAGGGCGGAAAGTCCGAACCTCAGGGCATATAATAAGAAGGGCGGAAAAGTCTCAAGAGCAATAAAGACAGCAACGAAATTAACACCCCAAATCAATACGATAAGAAGAACCAGGAGAAGATGTTTTGGGGGTAAATTTATTGTGTTCATTGTTTTATAATCGAGGTAATCGCAAGATTCTGTTTTTTATTATGTTGCTGTAAAACTTGTAATTTATATTATTCTGAATATTTCTAATCAAATATGATTCCCACTACCACTCAATCGCAAATATGAGCGAATAAAATAGTTTAAGATGTCTAAAATTCAGTCAATTAAATAAAATTCCTCACTAAATGTATAGCTGGTACTTCTGCCGCCTGCAGCTTCTTTAACCAATATTCCCCGCTCTATTAAATCTTGTATATCGCGTATAGCCGTATCTTGAGAGCATTTGGTCATTTTAGCCCATTTAGATGAATGAAGTACGCCAAAAAATCCGTCGAACAACTTATTCAACATATATTTTTGCCTATCATTCAAATTGTTAGTAGCCGGATTTTTCCAAAGCTTCGCTTTTCGCATCACTACAGCCAAAGTTTCGTCTGTCTTGTGTATTGCTCGTTCAAAGCATAAAAGGAACCAAAGCAACCATTCAGTTATATCCAGTGAGTTTTTTTGGGTTTTTTCTAAAATATCATAATACGAATTTCTTTCTGCCTGGATTTGGGCCGACATACTATAGAATCGTTGTGCGCTACCATCAGCACGTGCGAGTTGCATATCAGTTATAGCACGCGCTATGCGACCATTCCCATCTTCAAATGGGTGAATGGTTACAAACCATAAATGCGCTATCCCTGCTTTTAACACGGGGTCAATACTCTTAAAAGAATTAAACCAAGCTATAAACTGCTGCATTTCATGATTTAGGATTTCAGAATCAGGAGCTTGATAATGTACTATTCCTTGACCCATCGGCCCGGAAACAACTTGCATTGGATCCTCTTTCCCATTATCACGCCACCCTCCTACAACGATCTTAGTTATGCCACTCCAACCTGTAGGGAATAATGCGGCATGCCATCCGAATAAGCGATCGTCAGTAATTTCCGCTTTATAGCCCTGAGTAGCGTCTAACATCATTTCAACAACGCCATCCACATTCCTGTCAGAAGGTATAAGTCCGGCTAAATCCATTCCAAGGCGCCTGGCAATGGATGATCTTACTTGGTCAGGATTGAGGATTTCTCCTTCAATTTCACTCGATTTTATAACGTCTTGAGTTAAAGTTTGCAGATTAGCTTCATCCCGAAGAGAAAAGCCTATACCCTCCATCTTACCTAATAACCGGCCTTGACGATGACGCACTTCTGCCAAAACCCCAGCTAGAGCGTCATTATCCCAGGTAAACTTAGGCCATCTAGAAAGTTGATGTATATACACAATTTTATTCTCCGCAAATTATGCGTCAAATATAAGATGTATTTCTCACAAAATGAAATAATTTATGCAAAATATGCTTAGAATAAGCCGTTTATTCTACGCATGACGATTTAAACTGGTAAATAGACTTGGCCTGATATTAAGGAATAACGATCAGATTTAAAGTTGCGCTGGTAAATAAGCCCTAGAAATAATATAAATTGTACTAAAAAGGAAGCTCAATTCTGATGTGGGCAAATTCTAAAAAAGAAATCGAAATACCTCCTGTCGAAGTCTGTTCGATTCTCAAAAGGATTATCAAGTTTCCTGGGATCATTGAAGGGAAAGACGTTTGCAAGACGTATGCCTTGCTCAAGGAAAATAAAAATGACCTCCCCACAATCTTTATGGGGAGGTCATTGATTTAAATGGTATTCGGACTAAACACTTTAACTACGCCGTCGCCTTCACTGCTGACAATTAAAAGGCTTCTTTTGGTTGGGCTATCTTTAGCAGGGACAAAAAGTACACCCTCAGGAGCATCGCCGCATTTAATAATTTTTAAGAATACTGGCTTAGAAGGCGAAGTAATGTCATATATCGCAACTGCATCAACCCGCTCCATAGCAACAAATACAACTTTTTTGCTACCAACGGTGCCTATTGCAATCCCTTCAGGTTCTACACTTTTATCATCACTTCTGGCATCATCATAAACGCCAATTGATTGAGCTTTAATATCGAGCTCATTTTTGCTATCAAACACTTGTGAGCCATCCAGACCGTTCCATACGCTGAAAGAGCGCGATCCATAGGAGTACAGCTCATCAAAATCTCCGTCTCCGTCAGTATCCCCAAGTGCAGTGGTGATGTTAAGCCTTCCAAGGTTGAGATCTTGTTTAAGAGTAGTAGCCGTAGGGAATTTTGCTGCGTCAAGAATTACGCTATTACTCTTTATCCGAAGTATTTCGCTGTAACCAGCATATTCACGTGCATCACCCTCATTTGCAGTAAACAAGTAGGGAATATTGTTACTTTCAATAACAGCAATCGCATCGGGCATGTAAACACCCTTTACGTTCCATTTTGCAGCCTTGTATGAAGCATCAGTGTCGGTTGGGTCGATCTCGTTTCCATCAACATTATAATCCTTAAACCCTAAAGGGAAGATGTTTGTGATACTTTTTGTAGCAATATCGATTTTGGCGATCCCATTATTTTCCTGCAGTGTGACCCATGCCGTCTTTGAATCGGCAGAAACTGTGATATATTCTGGCTCGATATCTTTTACAAAACTTTTGGACGGACCAAAAATTCGCAATCCTTTCAATTTTAAAGCCGATTCCTGCGAAGCCATAGAAGAAAAATCAATGGTTGTAACGGCATAATTATCATTGACAGAAATAATGGAAACCGATCCTGATGGATCATTGGTATAAGTGTCATTCGGCTCGCCTTCGTTAGCGGTAAGTATGAATTTTCCGTCGGGAGAAAACGTGACCATATCAGGCAATGCCCCAACATTAATCTCAGCGATCTTACTGTTATCAGAAGTTTTAAAAACACCAACCTTACCATTGGCAGTTTTATCTGTAGCTTGAATAGCTGCTGCTAATTTTCCGCCAGAAACAGACACGCTATTTACACCTCCTCCAAAAGGAGCGATGTTGATATTTCCGATAACCTTAATAGAAGCCGGATCCTTAAGGTCAAGAATTTCTATCCGATTAATTGGATTGGCGGTGCCTTCACCTTCATTTCTTACGACAAATAATTTATTCGTTTCAGGGTCATATGCTGAAATTTCGGCTGCACCTGTTTGGCCGATATCGATTGATCCAACCTCAGAAAATGTTGCTGGATCTTCGTTAACAAAAAATTCAGGTTCTTCGGAAGTATTCTTTTTACAGCCTAAAAAAGCAGAGATAATTAAAATTGAGAGTAGGACTCTTTTCATAAAGTTTTTTCCATAAAATTATTTTGCTCCGGTTAAAATTATGTGTCTTAATGATTATAAAATTGTTAATTTAAATAGCGTTCAGAATCAGAAAGAATAAAAAACACCCTTTTGATTAATCCTAAAATGCTCTGGCGTAGCATTATTTGATATTCGAAAGCTAAGGCAATTATGCTCACCCAAGTGGGCATAAAAAAAGCAAACGTGAGTTTGCTTTTTTTCGTGCGCCCACCTGGGCTCGAACCAGGGACCAAAAGATTATGAGTCTTCTACTCTAACCAACTGAGCTATGATTAAACCCAGATTTTAACCCAATCCCCTCGAAGTGAGTCAGTAAATGAGTCAATTCGATGTATACTGAACCCAAAATCTTTAGTTCTGAAGATTTAAAAAAGAGAACCTATATTCTATTTTATTTAAATGGTAAAAGAGTACGTATTTACAATGGTAATTTATTGGACAAGGATATTCACCCTAATAGGGCTATTAACCTAAATGATCGAAGTAAATCACTTAATGAGTTATTGTTTGAATTAAAAACTGCTTTAAGGAATAACACATTCAAACTAGAACTAGATATACCTCAGCATGTCGAGAGAAGCTACATGACTGAAGAGATCTTTACCATTGCACTGAATAATAAACTGGACACTGATATCAGTTTAGAGTATAAACGAAACCTAAAGTATATTCATAGTGATTTAATGAACTTTTTAACACCTGCTGAAAAGCAAGCAGAAGTGCATCAATTAAAAGTATCTAGAATTGAGGCGTTTTTAAGCAAATATAATTCTTCAGGCACTTACTACATGAATAAACGTAGGGATTTGAGCGTAATGTTTTCAGCAGTCAGCAAGCTTCTTCAACAGCCTCTACCCTTAGTTAAAAATACCAGCACTAGGAAAACGAAAAGTAAACTCCATAAGATTTACGAACCAGAGCAATTAAAGGCTGTTTTAGCTTATTTAAAGGCACATCACCAACATCTATACTTATGCTGTTTAATTACTTACGGATGCTTCCTGAGGCCACATAAGGAAGTGAGAAAGCTCACTGTTGGTCACTTCAAGAAAAACATCACTGAAATTCATCTATCTGGAAGTGAAAATAAAGGAAAGAAGGTTAGAGTTGTTTATGTTCCTGATTATGTCAGGAATGAATTAGTACTACTTCTACCCTCTTTAAAAGCTACTGATAATATTTTTTCAAAGAATGTTAATGCTTACAATGAGGCATATTTTAATACTGCCTGGACTAGATGCTGGAAGAAAATGTTCAAGCTAGGAATAGTTCAGAAGAATCATACTGTTTATTCTTTCAGACACACTGCTGCTGTGAATGTTTACAATCGAAGTAAAGATGTGAACTTGTTAAAAAGCCTATTAGGTCATTCAAGCATTCTGGTCACACTTAAGTATCTGCGTGGTTTAGGTGAATATAACGAGGAGATATTGAAGGATGCTGCTCCTAGGTTAGAGTTTTGACAGAAATATTATAGATGAAATGCATGAGAAAATTATCATCCAGATGACATCAATTAATTGAGTGCCTGATGTTTTAGTAATTCATCTACATCTGTATACCTATTCATTCAAGAATTATGCAACAGTTTCCTTCTCTCCTTTGCTTTATACAGATCTGGATGAGCCTGTTGGATAATTCGCATTAGTTTACTATGAGCACATTTAGTTAAAGAAAGCTTGTTTCCAACGCCATAGAGCTTATTCCAAACATACAGTGGGTCATTGTTAATCAAATGGCTCACTTTTTCAAACACCTTTTTGCCATTAATGCTATAAATCATCATGGAATCTGATGTTAATTTCTTTGAAACATTGAATGTATGTGGCTGAGGAAAAAAAACATCATTGTTTCCTTCCAGATTTGATTGTTGCTTGTGATTCATAAAAGGTGTGTTGATGTAAGTGGTGTAGAACTACTACAG